>JAGGSA010000028.1 GCA_021159325.1 Methanomicrobia archaeon
GGGGTGTGAGTGGGAGTTTAAGGGAGGGAGAGAAATGGAAAGGCACAGAATTGCAGTGGAATACATTTAAAAAATATGGAATAGAAAAAGGCGGTGCAGACAGGTTTAACCTTAATATATATATACCACCGTGGAACCAGAAGGGACACTTGACAAACTGGAGATGCGAACTTGGCAAGGGCTATGTCCCACCCACAAAGGCATTTTACATGGAAGAAATGACGCCGGACGAGCTCAAGGACATACTTCTGCAGGGTGTCACGACAAGTAAGATGAGAAAGTGGCTCGGCTTAGATTAATAGGAAAGAAGAACTATATAAGAAGCGAAGTTATAAAATCTACTTATTTCAAATCATTTTTGTGATTGCGCAATCAAGCAGAAAAAACAAAACCTATTTAAATTTTTATTCTCTACTCTAAAGAGGTGATATAAGTGAGAATATTGCTGGTACACAGCGATTATATAGAGTATGAAGCGAAAAAAAAGCTGGATTTTGCTGAGAAAATACCTGAAGAGAAGAGAAAAGACAGAATGGAAGAATGTCTTGTAGTCTTTGTCTCTGTAGAGAAAAGAGACGAAGGAAAAATGGAAAAAATAGTTGAAAGAACATGTGAAGAGATAAAAAAAACGGCTGATCTGGTAAATACAAAAAATATTATGGTATATCCTTATGTTCATCTCTCATCCACGCCCTCATCACCAAAATTTGCAGAAAGAACAGTAAATGCTATATATGAGAGGCTTAAATCAGAGTTCAATGTGAAAAAATCACCATTTGGATACTACAAAGCCTTTAAACTTTCCTGCAAAGGACATCCCCTCTCTGAGCTTTCCCGTGAGATAACAGCAGAAGGAGAAGAGGTATCTGAAGCATTAAAAAAAGAGGAAAAGGTAAAATCTTCCTGGTACATACTGACAGAGAAAGGAGAACTGATCCCTGTAAAGGAATACGATTTCTCTGAGTATGAAAATCTGAAAAAATTTACAGATTATGAGATTGAGAAGAGAAGAGTCGCGGAGAGAGAACCTCCCCATGTGGAACTGATGCAGAGACTTGAACTTGTGGATTATGAACCTGGAAGCGATCCAGGGAACTTAAGATACTATCCGAAGGGCAGGCTTATAAAAAGTCTTCTTGAAGAGTGGGTTACAGATAATGTCATAGATTATGGAGCTATGGAGATAGAAGCACCTATAATGTATGATTTTGAACATCCATCACTGAAATCCTATCTGCACAGATTCCCGGCAAGACAGTATGTGATCCAGACACCCAATAAGAGGGTCTTCCTCAGATTTGCAGCATGTTTTGGCCAGTTTTTAATGCTCCATGACGCAACGATAAGCTACAGAAACCTTCCTCTGAGACTCTATGAACTGACAAGATACAGTTTCAGAGTTGAACAGAGGGGAGAACTCTCAGGATTGAGGAGATTGAGAGCGTTCACCATGCCAGACTGCCATGCTTTTGTTGCTGACATTGAGAATGCGAAGGAAGAGATGATGGTCAGGTTTGATCTGGCAAAAAAGATTCAGGAGGGAGTGGGACTTGATATACCAGAGGATTTAGAGCTTGCCATGAGGGTGACAGAGGATTTCTGGAATAAAAACAGGAATTTCCTCGTGGAGATGGTGAAGAGGTGGGGAAAACCTGCCCTCGTTGAGATGTGGAGTGAGAGGATATTCTATTTTGTATTCAAGTATGAGTGGAACTATGTTGATAATCTCGATAAGGCATCTGCTCTGACCACTGACCAGATAGATATTGAGAATGGTAAGAGATATGACATAAAATACACAGATAAGGAAGGAAATGAGAGACATCCTGTGATTCTCCATCTTTCTCCCTCAGGTGCCATAGAGAGAATTATGTATGCACTTCTGGAGAAAGCATACAGGGATTCAAAAAAAGGAATAAAGCCCTCTTTACCGTTATGGCTTTCTCCAACACAGATAAGATTTATCCCAATTTCCGAGGAGCATATGAAGTTCCTGGAGAATATCAGGATAGAGGGAGTGAGATACGATATAGACGACAGGAATGAAACACTTGGAAAGAGGATAAGATCTGCGGAGAGGGAATGGATACCGTATATAGTAGTTGTTGGAGATAAAGAGGTAAAGAGCAAAGTTCTCTCAGTCCGTATAAGAAATGGTGAAAACAGGGAAATGACACTTGAAGACCTTGTCACCGAGATAAAAGAAAAAACAAAAGGAAAACCTTTTAAAAAGCTTCCATTACCGATAAAATTAACAAAGAGACCTATATTCAGGGGATAATATGTACGAGGACTACAGAAAAGCAGGAGAGATCACAAAAATAGTTAAAAAAGAGGTTGAAGAGTTTCTTAAAGAGGGGACAAAAGTTCTGGAGATTGCAGAGTTTGTGGAGAACAGGATAAAATCCCTCGGTGGAGAATTAGCTTTTCCATGTAACATTTCTATAAATGAGATTGCCGCTCACTATTCTCCACCGATATATGATGAAACAGTGCTCCAGAATGGAGATTATGTGAAGATAGATATGGGAGCGCATGTGAATGGGTACATAGCTGATACCGCCTTTACAGTGAAGATAGGAGAGGAAAAGGATGACCTGATCAGAGCATCGGAAGAAGCCTTAGAAAATGCCATTTCCATGATAAAGGCAGGAGTAAATACATCAGATATAGGTGCAAAAATTGAAGAAACAATAAAAAGTTATGGATTCAAGCCAATAGAGAACCTAAACGGTCACAGACTTGCACAGAATGAACTTCATGCAGATATAACGATTCCGAATATAGCGACTGATGAGGGTTATATCCTCAAAGATGGAGAAGTTTTTGCAGTGGAACCTTTCTCCACAGACGGTGCGGGAAGAGTGGTGGATGAGGACAGAGTCTTCATTTTCAGTTATGTTATGGACAGACCCGTAAGGTTGGGGCTTGCAAGAAAAGTTCTTTCTGAGATCAGAAGAAATTATCCAGACCTCCCATTTGCTGAAAGATGGCTCTCAAAAAAATTTCCTGGAAGAAAACTGGATTTTGCACTGAAAACACTGATGAGAAATGGTAATATATACAACTACAATGTGCTCAGAGACGAAAAAAGAGGTTTTGTAGCACAGAAGGAACATACAGTGATTGTGAAGAAAGACGGATGTGAGATCACTACATGACCATAGATATTTAAAATAAAAAATTGATATATAAGTGATATTTATCCTCTTTCTTGGTATATAAGCGAAAACTTTAAATATAAGGAGCTCCATGTATTACAGGTGATAAAAAATGATATTAGCCAAAGCTCCAGTTGATAAGATGATAAGAAAGGCAGGTGCTGAGAGGGTGGGAGAAGATGCTGTAATAGCGATGGCTGAGTACCTCGAAGATTTTGGACTCAGTATAGCCAAAGAGGCAGCGGCACTTGCCAAACATGCAGGAAGAAAAACAGTCAGAGCTGAGGACATCTCTCTCGCACTGGAAAGAATCTAATTTTTTTATTTTTTTTATTTTCTGCACCATATACTGCTTTTTCATGAGAATTCTGAAAAACATACAGAGGTACAGGAATGACGAAGAAGTCAGGGCAAAGATTTTAATATAGAAAAACAATAATATTTAAGGTGAGATTATGAGCTTTGAAAAAATAAAGGATTACATAGAAAAACAGGAGGATTGGAGAAGTCACACAATAAATCTGATAGCCAGCGAAAATATAACCTCGCCTGCAGTTAAAAAAGCCGTAGCTTCGGGGTTTATGCATAAATACGCAGAAGGATGGCCAAAACAGAGATACTATCAGGGATGTAAATATGTGGATGAGGTGGAACTTCTGGGGAACTCAGCATTTTACAAACTTTTTAATGCGGATTATGTGGATCTGAGACCTGTTTCAGGAGCTGTAGCAAACATATCCATGTTTTTTGGGTTAACAAGACCAGGAGATAAGATAATATCCTTAGACACAAGTGATGGCGGACATATAACACATGCAAAGTTTGGAGCGGCTGGATTAAGAGGATTGAATGTGACTGAGTTTCCATATGATGAAAAAGAGATGAATATAGATGTTGATAAAACATTAAAGCTTATAGAGGAGATCGAACCTAAACTCATTCTCTTTGGAGCCTCTGTATTTTTATTCCCCCATCCTGTCAGGGAGATAGCTGAGAATACAGATGCAATAGTAGCATACGACGCAGCTCATGTACTGGGACTGATAGCAGGTAAACAGTTCCAGGATCCATTTAAAGAAGGTGCAAAGATAATCACAGCCTCGACACATAAAACCTTCCCCGGACCACAGGGAGGAGTTCTTATGACAAAGGGACTCGATCAGGAGAATACTGCGAATATACAGTGGGCGATATTCCCGGGATGCATGTCCAATCACCATCTGCACCATGTGGCAGGAAAAAGCATCACAGCCTATGAAATGCTTGAATATGGGGAAGATTATGCAAAACAAACGATTAAAAATGCTCAGAAACTTGGAGAAGCAATGACAGAGAATGGATTTAAAGTTGTGGCAGAGGATAAAGGATTCACAAGGAGTCATCAGATACTCCTGGACTTTAAAGACTACATTGGAAAATGGGCGGCTGAAACACTTGAAAAGGCTAACATCATAACGAACAAAAATCTCCTGCCATGGGATCCAGTAGAGAACAGTGACAATCCCTCAGGAATGAGACTTGGAACGCAGGAGATGACAAGAGTTGGAATGAAAGAGAGTGAGATGGAGTATATCGCAGAACTCTTCAAAAAGGTGATCATTGATAAAAAAGATCCCGAAGAGGTGAAAAAGGAGGTATCAGAGTTCAGGGAAGATTACCAGGAGGTACATTACGGATTTAACTGGTAAATTTTTTTATTTTTTCCTTATATTCCTCAGCTTCTTCCTCAGGTCTTTCACTGTATATTATGCTTCTCCCCACATTCACAACTGTGTTTTTGAATATTTTCAGGATATCCATTCTCCCCTTCTGCACACCTATACCGGGAACAAGCACAAATCTATCTCCTCTGAGTATGGAAGATATTCTCAGAAGATCTTCCCTCTCACATGTGGCTCCTATAACAGCGTTTCCATCTATCTCATTTATCCTCTCTGATATAAACTCATAGGCAATTTTTCCATCTATTTTTGATTTCATGAAGTATCTCGCTTCTGGATTGCTCATCAATGTGAGAACAAAGACTCCGAGATCATAACTCCTTGCATTTTTTCCTGTTTCTATGATATTTCCTGGAAATGGAGAGTACGTGAAACTATCAAATCCCATCTTTTTGATCCAGTAAAGGGAAGCCTTATTTGTGGATCCTATATCACTCAATTTCAGATCAAGTATCGATAATGCATCATTCTCATGAATTTTTTTATTCAGTTCCACCATCTCCCTCCTGCTTAAAGGCATTATATACTGAAGATTGGGTTTGTACAGAACAGCATGTTCTGAAGTTTCCTCCACTATCTCAAGACAGAAATCAAGAATCCTTTTATCTGTTGTGTAATTCTTTCTCATTCCCTGTGGTGCAGGATCAAGACCGACACAAAGCCTTGATTTTTTATCATCTATAAGTTCCTGAAGATCTCTGTTAAACATGAAAATTATACATCATGAAGCTTAAAATCATTTTGGGTCTGAGAGTCCTGTTATCAAAACTTTCATGCCATTAAGTTTTTAAGATTTGAAAACAGTTAAGGAGCATGATAACACAGGAAGAAGCACAGGAAATAGTGGAGGAGTACGATCTTGATGATATAACAATAGGTGTCCTTGGAGGACACTCAGCACTGGATGTCTGTCATGGAGCAAAAAAATATGGATTTAAGACTCTGGCAGTATGCCAGAAAGGAAGAGAAAAAACATACACTAAATATTACAGGACAAGAGGAAAAAAAGGATGCATAGATGACGTTATTCTCCTGGATAAGTTCAGAGATGTTGTTAAGGTTCAAAAAGAGTTGAGAGAAAGAAATACAATATTCATACACAACAGATATTTCTGGGTTTACTGTGATTTCAATGAGATTGAAAATGATTTCAGAGTACCCATATTCGGGACAAGAAGCATGTTAAAACTTGAGGAGAGAGATGTACCAAAAAACCAGTATTATCTTCTAAAAAAAGCAGGCATAAGAATTCCAGAGATATTTGAGTCACCGGAGGATATAGACAGACTTGTTATCGTTAAGGTCAATGAAGCCTTGAGAGGGTATGAAAGAGCCTTTTTTTATGCCGCTTCCTATGAAGATTATCTAAAAAAATCAGATGAACTTCTAAAAAAGGGCGTGATAACGAAAGAGGATCTTGAAAAGGCTGTTATAGAGGAGTATGTTGTTGGAGCTCCTGTGAACTTCAATTACTTCTACTCTGTGATCGATGGGGAACTGGAGCTGATGGGTACGGATACAAGGAGACAGACAAATCTTGACGGTCTGTTAAGGCTTCCAGCAAATGAACAGCTTGAGATCCTTAAATATTTAGATGTAAAACTGATAGAAACAGGACATTATGCAGTGACAACAAAAGAATCAATAATTGAGAAGATATTTGATCTTGGAGAAAAATTTGTGGAAATAAGTAAAAAAGAGCATCCTCCAGGCATAATCGGAGCTTTCGCACTTCAGGGAGCTGTTGCTGCCTATGAAGGAAAAGAAGAGCCTGTCATCTTCGATGTTTCAATGAGAATCCCCGGAAGCCCCGGAACGAGATTCACTCCTCATACGGGGTATCTCTATGGTGATACGATAAGTTATGGTGAAAGAATAGGGATGGAGATAAGAAATGCGATAGAACAGAGTAGAATAAAGGAGATCGTTACATAGCGATAAGTTTATATAGCACTCAACAGATATTTTATCATGATAAAAGTAGGTGTAGTGGGTTATGGAACGATAGGAAAAAGGATAGTAGATGCCTCTGTGGATTCTGGATTCGATGTTGCCATCGCTGTAAGAAGATACACCCCAAAACTTGATATTGCCATTGAGAGGAAGTTTCCATTATACTCAATGGCAGGGGATATCGGTATAGAAACACAGGGTGATTTTGAGGATTTTGTAAGAGAATGCGACGTTGTAGTTGACTGCACCCCAAAGAATATTCCCGCTGAAAACTTTTCATATTATAAAAATGTCAAGGTCATTGTTGAGGGTGGGGAGAAACACTCTCTCACAGGATTTTCTTTTTCATCTTTTGGAAATTATGAGGAAGGTGTCAACAGAGAAAGGGCAAGAGTTGTATCCTGCAATACAACATCGCTGGTAAGAACACTGATACCTTTGAAGGAGTATATAGACAATGTCTTTGTTACCCTTATAAGACGCTCCGTTGATCCATGGGATGTGAAGGGAGGACCCATAAATGCAATAGTTCCAGTTCTCAAAGTACCCTCACATCATGGCCCTGATCTCAATACTGTTGTTCCCGATATCAGTATCCGGACGATGGCCGTTAAGGTGCCGACAACCTTAGCACATCTGCATGTTGTGCGTGTGAAACTGAAAAAGAACATGACAAAGGAAGATTTAAAGTACATATTTGAAAATACACCAAGAATAAGGGTTTTATCAGGATATAAATCAACAGCAGATATAATAGAGCATTTCAGAGATCTTGGAAGAAAAAGATACGATATGCCTGAGGTAGCTGTTTTTGAAGAATCCATAAATGTGGAGTCGGGAAAAGCATACTGGATCCATGTAGTGCATCAGGAATCAATTGTGATTCCAGAGAATATAGACTGCATAAAAGCGATGTTTGGAGAAAAGGACAAATGGAAAGCTATCTACGAGACAGATAAAACACTTGGAATAGAAAAGAAAAAAGAATGTTACAGATAATCACCTTATTATTTTTCTCTCTATATCCGAAATCTTCGGGAACAGATCAGGCTTCGGGACGAGAAATGGAAGAATTAAGCCAAGATCGTCATTGGCCACAATGAGATTTATGAATTTTGTCAGTTCCCGTATTCCCTTCTCTTTTTTGATGGATTTTATTTTTTCTATAATGGACGGAGTGGGATTAAAAAGAATGGAAAAATCTGTTTCTTTAAACATGAACCAGTCATTTTCATCATCTCCTACTGAAACAGATACCTCAGAATTTTTTTCTCTCTGGATCTTTCTTACAAGATCTCCTTTTGATTTCAGAGTAATGAGGTTGGAGTATACTTTACCGGTGAAAACTCCATTTTTTTCCTCGATCATATTCCCATACGCCTCCTCAATCCCTATTCTTTGCCCGAATATTCTTGCAACTTCATAAAAGCCGTTTGTTATGATAACGGGAAGGTAATTATTTTTTTTTAATTCGTTTATAACTTTTTCTCCATTTTTTATTATTTGTAAACTTTTTGCAGTCTCTTCGAATATGGAGGGATCATGCCCTTCAAGAAACTTTATCCCCTGCTTTACTATCCACTCAAGCCCTATACTCCCCTCAACACTACCCTTAAAAAGCCTTTTGAGTTCCTCCTTTTTGCCAATCTTTTCAGCTATGAGAAGAACATGAGACTGAGGCGTCAGGACCCTGTCAAGATCAAAAAATATGATTCGCATGAAAAAATATTTCTTTTAAGTGTATATAAGGTTTGAGATGGAAAATGTTATGAGTTCGTATCTTTAATGGCTAAATAACTCATCGGTGTATTTTTATGATCTTCATTGTTCTCAGCTGCATAATGAAAACCACGTTCCTGCGAAGCCCGATAGTTATTCTCCGAAAAATTTAAATAGTTATATATTATAATAACTATTGTATAAAATGAAAAATAAAAAGATAAGATACGAA
>JAGGSA010000103.1 GCA_021159325.1 Methanomicrobia archaeon
ATTTCAATACTGTGTTATTTTTTATACTGCTTATACCATGGATCTTGAGGTGGATAATCTTTAAGAAAGAAGCGTTGAAAGATCTGGAACATCCTGTAATTTCAAATTTTTATGCCACCATTGCTATAGGCATGCTTGTTCTCTCTGCCAATTTCTTGGTAATCGATAAGAATTTATTGATAGGAGAGATATTCTGGTTTTCAGGGGCTTTTTTAACGATATTTTTTGGGATTTTAACACCATACATTATGATCAGAGGAGAACATGTAAATCTGGATCATATAAATCCTTCATGGTTTATACCTCCTGTCGGACTCATTGTGCTTCCCATTCCTGGAGCTTTACTTATCCCTGAATTTTCAGGTTTATTCAAAGAATTTGTTATCTTTCTGGACTATTTTGGGTGGGGGGCAGGTTTCTTTATATATCTTGCTTTACTGGCAATCTGTATGTACAGGTTTATTCTGCATCATCCTCTGCCAAGCACACTGGCTCCTACGATATGGATAAATTTAGGTCCAATAGGAGCTGGAAC
Organism: Methanomicrobia archaeon; assembly: GCA_021159325.1. Classification (GTDB taxonomy): domain Archaea; phylum Methanobacteriota_B; class Thermococci; order Methanofastidiosales; family B48-G16; genus B48-G16. The sequence goes on from JAGGSA010000103.1 coordinate 536, forward strand.
GGTAGCTTTAATTAATTTAGTCAAAAATTCAGAATTTATAACGTTAAAAGAGCCATTCTTTGTTTTTGCTTTGCTCTTCTGGGGATTTGGAATATGGTGGGTTATAATGGCGATCATTATGACTATACATTATATAAAAAGACTAAAATTACCTTACGCCATGTCATGGTGGGCATTTACTTTTCCTCTCGGTGCTTATGTAGCTGCCAGTCATTCTGTCTCCAGTATCTTTAACATGGAGTTAATAGATTATATAGGTTTTGCGTTATACTGGCTTTTAGTCTTTTTCTGGTCAGTAACACTGATCAATACTGGAAAACATGCATATCATGGAAGCGTATTTAAATCAGCCAGTTAAAACCCTGATCGAAAATGAAGAAAAGGTATATAAGAAAGTAATGAGGCCAAATAAAATGTCTATTGGAATACGCATGATAGAGAAAATTCAGAAGAATCTTTCAAAAAACATGCTACTATATACACTTATCGCTTTAGTATTTGGTTTTATAGCAGGTTATTATTTTCAAACTGAGGTATATTCAGAGCTTATTTTACCGGTAGTTTTTATCATGATATATCCAATGATGATTAACATGTCTCTTTCACATCTGAAAGAGATCAGAGGCTCAGCAAAACCGTTACTTACAGCATTAATTGTCAATTTTATCTATGCGCCAATAATTATGTACTTTCTTGTAAAACTTTTTGTGCCCGATACCCAGATAGCACTTGCATTAATGTTCCTCTCCATCGCTCCAGCATCAAGCATGGGGCTTGGTTATATTGGATTGGCAGAGGGTCATATATTATCTGGTACTGTTATTCTAACATCCGCATTTCTTACATCTCTGGTAGTTTATCCTATCTTTGGGGCATATTTTGCAAATGCTGTAAACATATCAATGCCAATAACATTACTTTTAAAGAACTTATTAGTCATCATAGTTTTGCCTTTTATTCTTGGAATTGTAACTCGGGAATACATTGAACGGAAGCATAATGCAGAAAAATATCAAGAGGTAAAACCTTATTTTTCAACAGTTACATTATTAGCATTATATGTGTTGTTGTTTTTGATTTTTGCTTCAAAGGCCCATTTAATCATTCAAAAATATATAATAATTCTTATGCTTGCACCAGTTGCCATTATTTTTTACTCTCTTACCACGTATCTTTTAGTTCATATCAATAAGAAAATTCTGAAATTAGAGTATGGAAAACATCAGGCGATTGTTTTCACAACGGTAGGTAAAAATGTTGCTTTAACTATTGCCATACTTATTGCTGTTTTTGGAAAAGACGGACAATATATGGCAATGGCTCCTGCAATAATGTCCCTGTTTCAGGCGCCATTTTTAATGATATATCTGAAATTATCACATCATGTCAGGACATACTTTAATAAATAAAGTAGTTAAAAAAGGAGAAGTGATAATATGAATGAAGAAAAAATCAGAGAAGTACTTTCAGGAGTAAAACATCCAGCTATCAATTGCAGTTTGATAGAGCTGGGAATAGTGAAGGATATAAAACTTGAAGGAAATGAAGTTAAAGTTACCATGGCTTTTCCTTTTCCGAATATTCCCATAAAGGATCAGCTTATTAAAAGTGTAAAGGATCCTCTGGAAAAAATGAATTTAAATGTTGAAGTGAAAACAGTGGTGATGAATAAAGAAGAACTGCAAAACTTCTTAAAGAAAGAAGAGGAAAATTGGATAGGTATGAAATGAGGTGATAAAATGAAAATAGCGTTTGCGGCAGAGGAAAATAAAGGAGTTGAGGGATTGCTGGCATATCATTTTGGAAGATGCCCATACTATGTTTTTGTCGAAATAGAAAATAATGAAATAAAAAATGTAGAGACAAAAGAAAATCCATATTATGATAGACATGAACCAGGAGTTGTGCCACAGTTTATAGCGGGTGAAGGCGCCAAGGTAATTATAGCAGGGGGAATGGGTCCGAGAGCAATAGACTGGTTTAAAACTCTCGGTGTTCAGCCCGTTACAGGTGTTAGCGGCAGGATAAAAGATGTACTGAAGGAGTATTTAGCAGGAAGATTATCAGGTGCGGCACCATGCGATGATCATGAGAGATAGAATGCTCGAGTTAAGGGATGTTCATTACGGTACTGGAGATAAAGAGATCCTTAAGGGGATCGATCTTGTTATAGGAGAGAGTAGGATACAGTCTATTATAGGGGTTAATGGAACAGGAAAAACAACATTGGCAGCCATAATCATGGGGCTGAATGGATACAGGCCTCACAGAGGCAGGATATTCTTTAAGGGGAGAGATATTACAGATCTTTCAATAACTGAAAGAGCAAAACTTGGTATAACACTTGCATGGCAGATACCTGCAAGCTTTGAAGGGATAACTGTGAAGGAGTATCTCAGTATCAAAAAGAATTTCACGGCTCCTGAAAAAGCCCTGAAACTTGTGGGTTTAAATCCCAATCTGTATCTTAATAGAGTAGTTGATGAGAATCTCAGTGGCGGTGAGAGAAAGAGAATAGAGCTTGCTTCTGTATTCTCCGTAAAACCAAAGCTTGTTATTCTCGATGAGCCCGACTCTGGAATAGATATGGCTTCAATAACAGCTATAAAAAAGGTGATAAAAAATTTCAAAAAAATGGGAACTTCTGTACTCCTGATAACTCACAGCGAAAGAATGGCTAAGGTAGGAGATACTGTCTCCCTTCTCTGTGATGGAAAGATTGTGAAAGAGGGCAATGTAAAGGAGGTAACAGAGTTTTTCAGAAAATATTGCAGGGAATGTGATCATATAGGAGAGATAGAGGAGGAGATCTTAAAATGAGTATAGATTACTCAAAAGAGTTTGAGATGATCGCTGAAGTTTATAAAAAAACAGGTGGAGATGAAAAGGCATTATTTGATAAAAAACATGGTGCCCTTATTATAAATGAGAATAAAGTTCTTGGGAAAAATGAGATAAAAGGAATGAGGATAGAGCATCAATCACTGAAAAACGGTGTAAAGGTAAAGATCTTTGTTGAAGAAGGAATAAAGATTGAAAATCCAGTACATCTGTGTTTTGGAATGTTGCCAAAAGAAGGGAGGCAGGAGATATACTCTGAGTTTATCATCGGAAAAAATGCAGGAGTGGAGTTCACAGCACACTGTATATTTTCCAATGCAAAACACATTGAGCATATAATGGATTCTGAGGTCGTCATAGGCGAGAATGCAGAGATGTCATACACAGAGACACATTATCATTCTGAAAGTGGTGGGACATTTGTTTATCCAAAACTGAGGGGGGAGATAAAGAAAGGTGGAAGGTTTTTTGAGGAGTTCAAACTCACAGAGGGAAGAGCAGGCACTCTGAATATAGATTATGAGATAGATCAGGATGAAAGAAGCTCCTGTGAGCTTCTCACAAAGATCTATGGTAAAAAAGATGACAGGATAGAGGTAAGGGAATCCCTTAATCTGAATGGAGTATATGCTGCTGGAACTGCAAAGAGCAGAATAGTTCTCACAGATAATGCGTTTGGCAATGTTCTTGGAGAGATAAAGGGTAATGCAGCCTATACAAGAGGGCATGTTGACTGTCATGAGATAGTTCATGGTGATGGAGCAAAAGCAGTCTCGACTCCAAAAATAAGTGTTGAGAATTCCTTCGCAAGGGTAACTCATGAGGCAGCAATAGGGAGAATAAGCAAAAAAGAACTGGAGACTCTTATGGCAAGGGGATTAAGAGAGGAAGAGGCAGTGGATTTTATTGTAAGAGGGTTATTGAGATGATGCAACATTCATATGGAGAGAAGAATTCTTTTCCCTGAAGATGTACTTGGCTATTTCCACGATTACGATAATTCCGAAACTCGCTGCAAGTATTATAACCCAGTCTGTTAAACCGAGAGAAGTTGTTCCAATGTATCTCTGTAAAAATGGAATGTATATCACAGCCAACTGCATAAAAAAAGATGTCAAAAATGCAAGGATCAGATAGATATTGTTGAAGATACCTATCTTAAATATGGAGTATCTCTCAGATTTACAGTTAAAGGAATTAAAGATCTCTATCATTGTGAGCAGTGTGAAAGCCATTGTCTGTGCCTCTATTAAACTGGATGTTTTCTCGATATAGTAAAATATGGGGAGGATTACAGCAGTTTCATATATGCCAACTCCCAGTATAAGAGCGTTTATCCTTCCTTTGAAGATACCTTCCTCCTTTTTTCTTGGTTTTCTGAGCATTATATCAGGGGATTTTGGATCAACACTGAGGGCTATTGCTGGAAGGCCATCTGTGAGCAAATTAAGGAACAGAAGCTGTATGGCTATAAGAGGAAGTCCAATATCAAGAAGAACAGCTAAAGCCATAATCAGGATCTCTCCAACATTCCCGGAGAGAAGATGAGCGAGATATTTTTTTATATTATCATAGATACCCCTTCCCTCCTCCACCGCTGCAACTATGGAGGCAAAGTTATCATCTGTGAGGATCATATCAGAGGCCTCTTTTGTAACATCAGTTCCAGTTATGCCCATTGCTATTCCTATGTTTGCACTTTTCAGTGCAGGTGCATCGTTTATCCCATCCCCCGTCATAGCCACAACCTCCCCATTCTTTTTGAATGCATTGACTATTCTTATCTTATGCTCTGGGGATACTCTGGCATAAACTTTTACTTTTTCAACGATCTTTTCAAGCTCTGCATCGCTTATCCTATCAAGCTCTTCTCCTGTAAGTACAAGATCTCCCTCTTCAAAGATCCCGAGTTCATTTGCTATTGCTTTAGCTGTTAGTTTATGATCTCCTGTGATCATCACCACCTTTATTCCTGAAAGCTCACAGAGCTTTATTGCTCTCTCAGCTTCCTCACGTGGAGGATCAAGCATCGCTGTAAGGGCCACAAAGATCAGATTGTCTTCATTTAGGGTGTCTCCCTCTTTAAATGCAAGAGCAAGTACCCTCAGCCCCTCAGATGCAAACTGTTCATTCATTTTCAGGATCTTCTCCTTATCCCTTTCTGTGATCTCTCTTATTCCATTGTAATATATATAAGAGCATTTTTCTATGATCTTCTCAGGGGCACCTTTGGCATAGATCTTATCATTCAGAACAGACATCATCTTTCTTTCAGATGTGAAAGATAACTCGTTTTTTCTAGGAAATTTTTTTTCAAGTTCAGATTTTTTTATCCCCATTTTTTCAGCAAGAACAAGTAAGGCTCCCTCTGTTGGATCGCCTATGATCCTGTACTCATCTTCATGAACAAGTTTTGCATCATTGCATAGGGCAGATATTCTTCCAACAATCTCCAGTCTCTCAGGATCTATCTCTCTTTTTTCCACATAGAATTTACCTATGGGCACATATCCTATACCGCTTACCTCAATAACTTCGTCGTTAAAAAATATTTTTTTCACGGTCATCTCATTCTTTGTCAGTGTCCCTGTTTTATCGCTGCATATAACAGTTGTGCATCCCAGAGTTTCCACAGCTGGCAGTTTTCTGATTATGCAGTTTCTCTTTACCATCTTCTGAACGCCAAGGGCAAGGGTGATGGTAACAACAGCTGGCAGAGCCTCAGGAACTGCTGCCACAGCAAGGGAAACACCCCATATGAACATATCCAGAGCTCTGTAGCCTCTCAGTACACCAAGAGCAGCAACCACAAAACAGATTATTACTGCAGATATTCCCAGAACCTTTCCAACTCCCTCTAAGTTTTTCTGCAAAGGTGTTAACTCCTTTTTAACACTCTGCAACATCTCTGCAATTTTTCCAAACTCGGTGTTCATTCCAGTTGCATATACCACAGCTTTCCCATGTCCAAAGGTAACGATCGTTCCTGAAAAAACAAGATTTTTTCTCTCGGGAAGAGGTATTCCCTCTGATAATTTTTCTGAAGTTTTCGTTACAGGAGAGGATTCACCTGTGAGAATGGATTCATCCACCGTCAGATTGTAGGATTTTATTACTCTGGAGTCTGCAGGGACTTTGTCTCCCACTTCTAAGAAAATTATATCACCCGGGACGAGTTCTCTTGTTTCAACTGTTTTTTCATTGCCATCTCTTATTACCTTGGCTTTTGGAGAACTCATTCTTTTCAGCATTTCTAAGGATTTTTCTGCTTTATATTCCTGAAAAAAGCCAAGGATAGCTGAAGCGATAAGTATGAACGATATGACAATAGCATCTGTAGTTTCTCCGATTAAAAAAGAAATAATCACTGCAACAATTAAAATAATCATTAAGAAATCTTTAAACTGATCCAGAAAAATACTTAGAATGGATATTCTCTTCTCTTCCTTTATCTCATTGTATCCATATTTCCTGATTCTCCTCTCAACTTCCTTCTCTGATAATCCATACTCTGTTGTATGGAGTTCTTTCAGCACATGTGAGACAGTTTTGGAGTACATTGTATCATAAAGAAGTTCAGAAGATATAAAAACTCTTCTATACTGTATTCAGATCTGTGCAAAAATTTTTCCAAGTCTCAATTTTCGATTGTTTTTCTATATTAAAATAGAGTCATTATTAAGAATCTAATATTATACCTAACATCATAAAAAAGGATTTTTTTAAAAAATCTAAAAAATTAGATCTAATTTTATAGAGCTATTTATAAATTCTTTTTAGATAAGGGATGTGATTTTCTATATACGTCCTCCTTGTATTTATTTGTTACATGAGTATATATCTGCGTTGTGGATAAGTTACTGTGTCCAAGTAAATCTTTAATAACGACAATATCTGCATCATTCTGGAGCATATGGGTAGCAAATGTATGTCTGAGTGTATGCGGGGTAATCTTTTTGTTTATTTTAGCTTTTTTCGCATATTTTTTTATTATATTTTGTATAGATCTCTGTGATATTCTTTTTCCATTTTTATTCAGAATAAGAGCCTTTTCTTCTCCTTTTCTATTTCTTATATACTCTTCTAAAAGTTTTTTTGTGTTTTCGTCCATAAATACTACTCTATCTTTGGATCCTTTCCCTAAATGAACAAAGATCTTTTCTTCTTCTATGTCATCCACATTCAGATTACATAGTTCGGATACTCTTAATCCTGTAGCGTAAAGTAGCTGAATTATCAGTTTATCTCTCAAATTATCAACAGAATTTAGCAGATCCCTTATCTCACCGTAGTTCAGGAATACAGGTAAGTTTTTAGAAAGTTTTGGCAATTTAATATTATCAGCTGTTTTTATTTTTTTTGTACTGTAAAAACACTTTATAGCACTTAGATACCTGTAAAGAGATTTTAAAGATAAGTTTTTCTCTTTTTGCAGCTTAAACATATATTTTTTTATATCTTTCTCTCTTACTTTTGTGTATGGCTTTGAAACATGTTTAAGAAAGTTTTCTACTGTGTTTTTGTAGTTTTTTATCGTATTTTCCGAGTATCCCATCAGACTCATATCCATTACAAACTCTTCTATCGCCTTCATAATATCACTTCGTATAATAAACATTATACGAACTTATTTATAAAGCTTTCGGTACTGTGTTAAAAAAGCCTTTTTTGCCTTTTTACCCTATATTCCCAAGGTAAAATACACCTTTTTGACGGTCTTTTTTTTACAGATCTATCAGATCCTGAAAGGCATGAAACAT
>JAGGSA010000010.1 GCA_021159325.1 Methanomicrobia archaeon
TATAAAGTCTTATCCACTGTTGTATGGTGTCAGAGGAGAGAAGAGGAAAGATATAGACAGTATATGTGATATTTTGATGAAAATAAGTAATCTTGTTTACCAGATCAGAGATATAACTGAACTGGATATAAACCCATTGATAGTTCTGGAAGAAGGAAAGGGAGCTAAAATTGTTGATGCAAGAATGACCATTAAATCAAAGACATACAGACTCGCAGAGTATATGTGGCAGCATGCTTAACATTACAGAACAAAAAACAATATCCCGAGAATAGAGAAGAACATAACACCCCACAGAAGAGGGCTGTATCTTAAAATCTTCGATCCATCCATAGGAGGGACAGGAAGCAGATTGAATAAAGCGAGGAATAGATTAAAGTATGCGAGAAAATGCAGAAAATTGCTGGATATAAAAAATGATAATCCAATGGAAATTAGAGCTATGATAAAATTAGCAGCCGGACCTGAAACAGAGGTTTTTACCATAGTTTTTTCGTCTGCATAACCAGATGTATAAACAGCACCAGGAGCAGCAAAGAGGAATCCAAGAAACGATGAGAAGACAGCAATCAGAAGACCAAAATCCCATTTACGGAACTCTGCGGCAAGCCCATACTTCTGTGCAGTATACTTATGTGCGATCTCATGGAATGCAAAACCTGTACCCACAGCTATAAAAGATTTTGGCATCATTCTCAGGACAGAGAAGGGATGAGTTATACCTCTCCATACTATGGCAAATGCAAAGCTGAGTACTATCCATGATACCAGAAGATCATTTATCTCTCTTCTAGTGAATTTCATATTTCTTCTTTTTCTTATGTGGTTTTATATCTTTTCCTTCACCAGAGACATGAGTTCCTTATCTGCTTATATAAAAATTTTAATCTTTAAGCTCTTCTATAACTTCTCCAAGGTTCTGAAGCATCTCCTGAATATCGGCGAATCTCATATACCCCATGTTTCCTATCCTGAATGTCTTCTCCTTCACAGAGCCATAACCCTTCGCAAGTTCGAATCCTCTTCCACGCATTGCTTCATATACTTCTGTTCCATTAACACCTTCAGGTGTGAGAACAGCTGTTATTGTTGGACTTTCGTACCCCTTTTCTGCGAGGAAATCAAGACCTATCTTTCTGACACCATCTCTTATCATCTCTGATCTCTTTCTGTACATCTCGAGCCATTCCTTTTTTCCTCCCATCTTTTCTATAACTCTCAGAACCACATTCAGACCAAATATCTGAGGCATCGGTGGAGTTGAGGGTGTCCCCTGTTTTTTATCCTGATACTTTACATACTTTGAGACATCAAAGTACCAGCCCTTCTCCTTCATATTTTCTGCGATCTCAAGAAATCTTTCACTGAATGCAGCCATGGCAAGACCTGGTGGAACACCAAAGGCTTTCTGAGAACTTCCAAATACAACATCTATCCCCCATTCATCAAATTTTATATCTGTACCTCCCATCGCACTCACAGCATCCACAAAAAGGAGCTTTTCATGTTTCCTCACAATATCTGCAAGTTCTGGAAGTGGATTTAAAACACCTGTGGATGTTTCGTTATATGTTATCGTAACAGCCTTTGCATCTGGATTTTTTTCGAGAGTATCCTCAAGATCTTTGGGTTTCACCGCCTTTCCCGGATCATACTCCAGAAATACAGCTTTCCTCCCATTGGACTCAACAACATCTCTGAATCTACTTCCAAACGCACCTATGGAAGTTACAATGATCTTCTCTCCTGTAGGAACTCCGCATCTCACACACATCTCCATTATTCCAGTTCCTGAGTTTGGGAATAGAAGAACATCTCCTCTCTCAGCCTCTAAAAACTTTCTGAGTCTCTCAACAGTATCCATGTGGATAATCTTGTACTCCTTAGATCTGTGGCTGAACATCTGAATATTCATTATCGCAAGAACCTCTGGAAAACATGCTACAGGTCCAGCCGTAAAGAGCTTATATTTTGGCTTCACTATCTCATACACTTCTTCATATGCATCTTCATACTCCATTTTAACACCAATAAAAATAGTTCTGAAGGGTATAAAAACCTATTGAATCAGCATTCATCCTTCAATACTTCAAGAATTATTGCGGGACATATTCTGTGAACTCCCTTTATTCTTCCTATCTTTTCTGATATTATCTTCATGAGTTCCTTTCCATTTCTGGTCACTATCTCAGTCATTATCATATGATCCCCCGTGGCTGTTGCCACATACTTTACCTCATCAATCTCAGTCATTTTTTTGGCTGCATCGAGAAACATGGAAGGTTCAACATCCAGGCCCACATAAGCAATGGTATTGTACCCAAGCTTCGATTTATCTATTTTTATACTGTATCCTGTGATCACCTTTTTATCCTCAAGATTTTTGATACGTTTTCTTATTGTAGCCTCGCTGAGACTGAGTATCCTGGCAATCTCCGTATATGGAGTTCTTGAATCCTTTTTTAGAATCTCTATTATTTTCAGATCTTTTTCATCTAACATAATATCACATCACCAATTTGTACGAATTTCGAGCGAAAGATTTATATAGGTAGTACCTAAATATGATATATGGAGAAGGAGTATATAAACTTTTCCATAAAAAAAGTACGAAATAGGAGAGATGAAAAATATGGCAAAATGGAAATGTACCGGATGTGGTACTGTAAGAGAAGGAAGATGTAAACCAAGAAAATGTAAAGAATGCGGAGGAACAAGCTTTGAGAAGGTAGAATAAAAAAAGTATTTAATATAGAAAGAGAAAATATATATGGTGATAAAATGATAAAAGAATTTAAGAACGAAGAAAGAACAATAAAGATAGACCACGATAAGTGTACTGGATGTGGAGAGTGTGTTGAACAGTGCCCTGCGGATGTTTATGAACTGAAAGACGGTAAATCCCATGCCACAAACATAGACAAATGTGTGGACTGCTGTCTCTGTGTGCAGGTCTGTCCTGTTGGGGCTATAGAACATAGCTCCTGTTAAGGTGAGAAGATGTTAAGTGAAAAAATGGTGGAAGCGCTGAATGAGCAGATAAATAAAGAGATCTACTCCGCTTATCGTTGGAAAAGAGGGGAATGGATTTTTCATGATCGATAAGGAACTGGGAGAAAGAAAATCTGAATAAAGGTGATAAAATGGAAGAAATAAGTAGAATGCCTTTGATAGGAGAAAAATTTCCAGATATGGAGGTGCAGACAACGCATGGGAAAATGAAGCTACCTGATGCTTTCAAGGGAAAATGGTTCGTTCTGTTCTCTCATCCAGCAGATTTTACACCTGTCTGTACTACCGAGTTTGTGGCATTTCAGCACAGATATGAGAAATTCAGAGAGCTTGGAGCTGAACTCATAGGACTGAGTATTGACCAGGTTTTCAGCCATATGAAATGGGCAGAATGGATAAAGGAGAATATAAAGATCGATGGAAAACCAGTGGAGATAAAGTTTCCCATAATAGCTGATGATACAGGAAGAGTTGCTGAGAAACTTGGCATAATACACCCTGCAAAGGGTACAAACACAGTGAGAGCTGTGTTCATTGTTGACCCCAAGGGTATAATGAGAGCTATGCTTTACTACCCCCAGGAGCTCGGGAGAAATATGGATGAGATACTTAGGATGATAGAGGCATTAAAAATCTCAGATGAGAATGGAGTGGCAATGCCAGCAAACTGGCCGAACAATGAAATAGTTGGAGATCATGTTATAGTACCGCCTCCCGGGTCTGAAGAGGAAGCAAGGAAAAGACTTGAGGATGCAAAGAAAGGAAAACATGAATGTTTTGACTGGTGGCTGTGCCACAGGAAAATTTAGGAGATGGTAAAATGACAAAAGTTGGAGAAATATACAGGTGCAAAATCTGCGGAAACATCGTGGAACTCCTGCATGCAGGACCAGGAGAATTGGTCTGCTGCGGAGAACCGATGGAGCTTTTAAAAGAAAAAACAGAGGACGCTGGAAATGAAAAACATGTGCCTGTGATCGAGAAAACAGAAAAAGGGATAAAGGTAAAGGTGGGAAGCATTCCACACCCCATGGAAGAAAAACATTACATAGAATGGATAGAGATAATCGCAGATGGAATAAGTTACAGAAAGTTTCTCAAGCCCGGAGAAAAACCTGAAGCAGAGTTTGGGATAAGAGCTGAAAAGATAGAAGCAAGAGAATACTGTAATGTTCATGGATTATGGAGGATGATAAGATGAGTGAAGAAACAAAGGATCTTGAGAGAGCGAGACAGTCTCTGATAGAGGAATTACAGGCTATAAACTGGTATCAGGAGAGAATTGAGGCTACCAGAAACGAAGATCTGAAAAAAATACTGGAACACAACAGAGATGAAGAGAAAGAGCATGTTGCAATGCTCATGGAATGGATAAGAAAGTACGATAAAACTCAGGATAGAATGTTTGAAGAGCATGATTGAGATGTTGGAAAGAGAAATATTCAGCATTGCAGTAAAATCAGAGTTGGACTCTAAAAAGATCTATGAAAAAATGGCAGAAAAAACATCAAACTTTGTTCTAAAGGATAAACTCAGATTTTTAGCAAAAGAAGAAGAGAAACACAGAAAAATACTGGAAAATATGTTCAATAAGCTATATCCTGACGAGGATCTAAAAATATCTGAAAAATCTTTGGTTCCTAAAATAGATATTGAATCCGCTGAGATTCCCGAGCTTTTAGAAAAAGCAATGGAGTCAGAGAGAATTGAGGAAAAATTCTACAGAGATCTTGCTGAGAAATCTGAATATAAAAACATTCTTTTATATTTAGCAGATGTTGAGAAAGGACATCATGCTATCTTAGAGGCAGAACATAATATGGTAATGCAGTATCCTGATTACTACAATAAAAGCTGGGATACAGATATGATACATTTGGAGCCGTGAGAAAATGAGAGAGATAAAAAGGAATGTGTATTATGTGGGAGCTATACACTGGGATAGAAGGCTCTTCGATGAGCTTATACCTCTTCCAGATGGTACGAGTTATAATGCATATCTTATAAAGGGCAGTGAAAAAACAGCTTTGATAGATACAGTTGATCCGGCCATGGAAGATGTGCTTATAAAAAAATTAAAGGATGTAAAAATAGATTACATCATAGCAAACCATGCTGAACAGGATCATTCAGGAGCATTACCGAGAATGCTTGAAAAATATCCAGATGCCATGATCGTAACGAATCCAAAATGTAAAACTATACTCATGGATCTTCTTCACATTCCTGATAATAAGTTTATAGAGGTGAAGGATGGAGAAACACTGTCCTTAGGGGATAAAACACTGAAGTTCATATACGCTCCATGGGTTCACTGGCCGGAAACAATGTTCACGTATCTCAGAGAGGATAGAATACTGTTTCCCTGCGATTTCTTAGGATCTCATTTAGCAACAAGTGATCTTTTTGTAACTGACGAATCAAAGGTATATGAGGCTGCTAAAAGATATTATGCGGAGATAATGATGCCCTTCAGGACAACTATAAGAAAGAACCTTGAGAAGATAAAAGATCTGGAGATAGATATAATCGCACCGAGTCATGGTCCTTTGTATGACAATCCTGAGTTTATTCTCAATGCTTACAGAGACTGGAGTTCTGAAAAGGTAAAGAATGAAGTTGTTATACCGTATATCTCAATGCATGGCAGTACAAAGATAATGATCGATTATTTTGTGGATGCTCTGATAAAAAGAGGGATAACAGTAAAACCTTTTAATCTCACAGAGACAGATATTGGAGAACTGGCGATGGCTCTGGTGGATACGGCTACAGTTGTAGTTGGAACGCCTACTGTACTCACAGGTGCGCATCCGAATGTCGTTTATGCCGTTTATCTTTTAAATGCTTTGAGACCGAAGGTAAAGTTTGTGTCGATCATTGGATCTTATGGATGGGGAGGAAAGATGGTGGAGCAGATTACAGAAATGCTGACCAATCTGAAGATAGAGATACTTGATCCTGTGATAGTGAAAGGATTGCCAGAAAGAGAGGATTTTGAAGCGCTGGACAGATTAGCAGATGAGATAAAGGAAAAACACAGAGGAATGGAATGAATAATAAGATAAAGAAAGGAAAATACCACAGGAAAATAAAAAGAGGTGATAAAAGTGGATAAGTATAGGTGTACAGTTTGTGGATATATATACGATCCTGAGAAGGGAGATCCTGATGGAGGAATACCACCGGGAACACCTTTTGAAGATATTCCTGATGACTGGGTCTGTCCAGTCTGTGGAGTTGGAAAAGATATGTTTGAGAAGGAGGAATAAAAATGGAAACGGTAAAAAATTTAGCGAAGGCCTTTATAGGTGAGAGTCAGGCTAGAAATAGATATGCATTCTATGCAAAGGTCGCAAAGAAAGAAGGATTTGAACAGATAGCAGAGATATTCTTGATAACTGCTGATAACGAGAGAGAGCATGCAAAATGGCTTTACAGAATGATAAATCAGATTTCTAAGGATAAAGAAATAGATGTAGAAGCCACAGCACCTATAACATTGAAAGATACAAAAGAAAATTTGAAGGCAGCCATCGCAGGCGAAAATTATGAATATACGATGATGTATCCAGAGTTTGCAGATGTTGCTGAAAAAGAAGGTTTTAAAGACATTGCAGTGAGGTTGAGGGCGATTGCAAAGGCTGAGAAACATCACGAGGAGAGATTCAAGAAACTTTTAGAAGAGGTAGAAAACAATACAGTGTTCAAAAAAGAGAAAAAAGTTCACTGGGTCTGCAGAAAATGTGGCTATGTACATTTTGGAGAAGAGCCGCCTGAAAAATGTCCTTCATGCGACCATCCAAAAAATTATTTCGAATTAATGAATGAGGTGTATTGATGATAGAAAATCTTTCATATGAAATATTAGAAGCTATATTTGATGCAATGCCCATAGAGATATCCTTCATAGATAAAGAAGACACCGTCAGATATTACAGTAAAGGGGATAAGAGAATATTCAAAAGAACTCCCTCTGTGATAGGAAGAAAAGTTCAGAACTGCCATCCGAAAAAGAGCGTTGATAAGGTAAACAAGATTCTGAATGACTTCAGAGAGGGAAAAAGAGATTCTGCAGAGTTCTGGATTGATCTGGATAACAGGAAGATATACATAAGATACTTTGCAGTGAGAGACAAAGAAGGAAATTACGTAGGCACATTAGAAGCAACTCAGGACATTACAGATATTCAGAAGATAAAGGGTGAGAAGAGGCTGCTGGATTGATGAGGATCGAAGAAATAAAAAATATCTATCGCAATACAGAAGATGAGATAAAACTGAGATTAAAAGAGTTCAGAAAACTTGGAGAATACGGATCTGAAAAGGATCTCTTCACTGAACTCATTTTTTGTTTATTAACTCCACAGTCTAAGGCTGTATCATGCTGGGAGACTGTGGAGACTCTTTTAAATGAGAATCTATTATTTGAGGGCAGTGCGGAGGAGATCTCAGGAAAGTTGAATAAAGTGAGGTTCAGAAATAGAAAAGCTGAGTATATTGTGGAGGCAAGAAAACATTTTCCATTACGTACAAAAATAAAAAAATTCAGCAATATTTATGACGCAAGAGAATGGTTAGTTAAAAATGTAAAGGGTATGGGATATAAAGAAGCGAGTCATTTTTTAAGGAACATTGGATATGGAGACGATCTTGCTATCCTTGACAGGCATATACTGAAAAATCTAAAATATTATGGAGTTATAAAGCATATTCCTGCTTCTCTCACAAGAAAAAAATACCTTGAGATAGAGAGAAAGATGAAGGAGTTTTCAGAGAGAATTAATATACCTATGAGTCATTTAGATCTTGTTTTGTGGTATAAGGAAACAGGGAGGGTATTTAAATAGGGCTGATGAAATACTGGGGGAGATAGTTCTTCCTGAGAAGAATAAAATAACAATCGAAAACTTTATATACAAACACAGGGATATAATATTAGGTTTTATG
>JAGGSA010000101.1 GCA_021159325.1 Methanomicrobia archaeon
CAATTTTATATTATATTCTCTTTATAAAGATTTCGAATGGATATGAAGTTTAGACAAAGAAAGTGAAGCTATTTAACTTTCATTATTTTTTGGCTGCAAAATAATTGGACCTTTATTTTTTAGTTAAAAAAGATAAAATGATTTATTGTGGTAGTTTTAGTTAATTTCATAAAAGGTTTGCTTCATTGAAACACTAAGGATTAAAGGAAATCTAAGTTTGAAGAATAAAACACAAGATAAAGCTTCTGGGATTGACTCATCTCACCATGGAGGACTCAGGAGTCTTCTTTAAGTTTTTCGGGACATTTGTTACCTTTACTATATTCTGAGTATTCACCATATAAACAGGATCTCCAAACTGGTCGTAAGTATCTCCTCTCACAACTTTGATGAGAACGATCTTTATCTTCAGAGTTGTTCCGTCCTTTAACTTATACTCATTCCATTCTTCCTTTATCGTATCAAAATCTACTTCTTCCATATATATCCAATATACAGGAAAAGTTATATAGTTTTTTATAAATCTCCATGAAGAGGTTTTTCAAAATCGAACTTAAATTTATAAATTCAAAATATAATGTTATACTATGTTTGTAGAAAAAATTAATGAAAAGATCATACTCATAGGCACCTCACATATCTCAGAAGAAAGTGTAAATCTGGTAAAAAACACAATTATAAAAGAAAATCCTGATTGTGTGGGTGTGGAACTGTGTGAACAGAGATTCAATTCTCTGAAAAATAAAAAAGCATGGGAAAATATGAGCATTCCGAAAGTGATCAGGGAGGGGAAGACGTATCTCCTTCTGACAAATATAATCCTGGCAAACTATCAGAGAAAGCTCGGGGAGGAGTTCGGGGTGGCACCGGGAACTGAGATGATGAAGGCAATCGAGCTTGCTGAAACTCTCAATAAGGAGATAGTTCTTCTTGATAGAGATATACAGACAACTTTCAGAAGAAGCTGGAGTTACATGTCCTTAAAAGAAAAATTGAAGTTTATTTTTTACATCTTTTCAGGATTTTTTGAAGAAGTGGATGAGGAAATGATAGAAAATTTGAAAAATAAGGATCTTCTGAATGAAGCCTTAAATGAATTATCCGAGGAGATACCGAATATAAAGAAGACACTTATAGATGAAAGAAACGAGTATATAGCATTGAAGATCCTTGAGAAATACAGAGAAGGAAAAAAAATTGTTGCTGTTATTGGTGCTGGACATCTTGAGGGAGTGAAAAAAATTATAGAAGAAAGCCTCATAAAAGACATATTTATACCCGAACATAAAAAAGAGCTTGAAATCGTCCCGAAAAAAAGAAACAAACTGAAAATTATAGCTTATGCAGTTCCAGCAATTTTCCTCTCTGCTGTTATCTATGGATTCTATTCAAAGGGGTTGAGCTTCACTCTGAACATAATGCTTGCATGGATTCTGATAAATGGAAGTTTATCTGCACTGGGAGTTATTTTCGCATTGGGACATCCCCTTTCTGTTTTAACAGCCTTTGTCGTGGCTCCCATAACATCCTTAAATCCTGCTCTGGCAGCAGGATGGTTTGCTGGCCTCACTGAGGCAAAGATGAGAACACCAAGAGTGAAGGATTTTGAGGAACTTTCAAAAATAGAGAGAGTGCGGGAGTACTGGAAAAACAATATCACAAGAATACTTCTTGTAACAGCATTTGCAAACATAGGAAGTACTGTGGGAACTCTTGTGGCTTTACCATATCTCATAACTCTCTTCAAGTGATAATATGAAGTTCAGAAAAATAGTAAATGTTTATGAGATGCTGGAAAAAACTCCAGCGAGGCTTGAAAAAACAGATATAGTGGCAAATCTCCTTAAAGAGACACCGGAAAAACTGGTAAGCATAGTGATCAGACTTTTACTTGGAGAAACTTTTCCAAAATGGATGGATAAGAAGATAGGGATAGGAACCCAGCTTCTCATAAAGAGTATATCAAAGGTAACTGGGATAAAGGAGAAGGAAATAAACGAGTGGGTCAGGGAGGAAGGAGATGTGGGCAAAGCTGTAGGGAGGGCTGTGAGAAATAAGAAACAGGTATCTTTCTTCGCTGAGGAACTATCCGTGGAGGAGATATACGATACTCTGAACAGGATAGTTGAGTTTGAAGGTATAAGATCACAGGAAAAGAAACTCACATACCTCTCTAAACTTTTTGTTTCTGCAGATGAGAAGGAGGCAATCTATCTCTCGAGGATAATACTGGAAAAGATGAGGACAGGTGTTGGTGAAGGGATTATCAGGGACGCCATAGCAAAGATCTACTCTGTACCCTCTGAAAAAATAGACAGAGCATACTCCCTGGTAAATGACTGGGGAGCTGTTGCAAAAGCAGCAAAGAATGGTACCATAGACTCCCTCCAGATAGAGCCCTTCAGACCCATAAGGGTAATGCTTGCCCAGAAGGTGAGGAACATAGAGGAAGGATTCTCAGTGGTGGGAAAACCATGTGCCATGGAGTATAAATACGATGGATTCAGGATGCAGGTGCATAAGGTAGGAGAGGACGTCAGGATATTCACAAGGAGACTTGATAATGTAACTGAGCAGTTTCCATTTGTGAGAGACTCTGTGAGGAGAAATATTGAAGGGGATTGCATAGTGGAAGGGGAAACAGTTGGAATAAGGGGAGATAAATACCTCCCCTTTCAGCAGATCTCGAGAAGAATAAAGAGAAAATACAACATTGAGGAGATGGCAAGAAAAATTCCCGTAATTCTACATCTTTTTGATATAGTCTATCTCAATGGCAGAAGCCTTCTCGATACCCCATTCCAGAAAAGAAGGGAGATACTTGAGAGGATAGTGAAGGAAGATGAGAAACTCGTTCTTGCAAAACAGATAGTTACAGACTCTGTGGAAGAGGGTAACATATTTTATAAAGAGGCACTGAACAGAGGAAATGAGGGTATAATGATGAAGAACCTGAACGCACCGTACCAGCCAGGCTCCAGAGTTGGATATATGATAAAACTTAAACCCATACTGGAAACTCTGGATCTTGTGATAATCGGTGCAGAGTGGGGGGAAGGAAGAAGAGCTCACTGGTTGGCAACATTTTTACTTGCATGTAAAGATGAAGAGGGTAACTTCGTTCCCATTGGAAAGGTGGGAACAGGGATCACGGATGAGATGTTTCAGGAACTGACAGACCTCCTCAAGGACAATATAATATACCAGAAGGGAAAGGAAGTTGTTCTGAAACCTGAACTGGTGGTGGAAGTCGGATATGAGGAGATCCAGCGTTCGCCAAAATATGAAAGTGGATTTGCTTTAAGGTTCCCGAGAGTCCTCAGAATAAGAGAGGATAGAGGACCTGATGATATTGACACGATAGACAGAATCTATGAGATCTATGAATCGAGGGGGTAAAATGATCGATCTGAAAGAGATCTGTGGAGAAAAAATCTATGAGAGGATCAGGGAAAGGTTCGGAGATGATCTGGAGAGGATCATAGAGGATCTTGAGCTCGAAAAGCTTATGGAGATAGATGGTATAGGTAAGAAAACGGCTCTTAAGATCCTGAAGGCTGTATACGAAGAAAAAACGGGTATTGAGTTTCAGGATATATTATCGGGAGACTCTGAGAGGATATACTCAGGAATAATAGATATTTTACAGGAATATCCCGTTACAAAAGAGGCTAAAAACAAATTTCTCCTATTTTATCCCACAAACAACAGAGATTTCATAGAAAAAAGATTGAAACTCTGTGATGAATCTATAGAATTATTGTCAAGGATAGAGAATCTGGAAGAAGTTTTGAAAAAGATGAAAAAGATGAAAAAACTTGAGTATCAAAAAGAAAAAAAGTACAGGGAGTATGTTATAATAACAGATGATGAGAAGGTATATGACTCCTTAGATAAAAAATACTGCGATGTTATGCTTGTCTCCTCCACAGAGGAGGTGAAGTACTTCTCGGAGAACTACATGAGCGTGATCTATGTCTACTCAGATAACTCGGATCTCTATGAAGAGATAATGGGTGAAGCAGATGTTGTGAGCCATATAAGGAGCTTCAATATAGAAGAGGCAATTCCAGAGATAACTCTAAATAAGTTTTTGATAAACAGGGACACAATTGAATCCGCTCACAGAATATACTCTCTCCTTGGGATACACTCCTTTTTAGATGATGTTATAGAAAATCTAAAAAAAATAGACACTGAAGAGAAAGAAATAGATATAGACAGGATAATTCTGGAAGTGGAGAGAAAGATAAATAAAGAGATAGAAGAGAGGATAGAAAAGGAAGATCTCTCAATTGATGGCAGAAATATACTCAGTATAATGGAGGAGATAAAAAGATCTGAATCTCCGATAGATGTTATAAAGAGAAGAATGCCCTCAAAAATAAATGAAATATATAATGATATCCTGAAAAAATACAATGAAGATGTATACAGAGAAACTGAGATCAGTATTCTCGATCTTTTCCCCCCTGAGATAACATTTCCTGTGGAGGCAGACTATGAGAAAGTTGAGGAAATGAAGACATACATAAAAAAATCCAGATTTAAGAAAAGATACAGAAAAATGAAGGAGATAGCAAATATCGGCAGATACTGGAAGGAGATAGAAAGAATCACCGCAGAGATATTTGAGATAGACCTCAAGATAGCGATAGCAAGATTCATAAAAGATTATAATCTTGAAAAGCCTGTTTTCATAGAAGGAGGAATAAGCTTTCATAATGGAAGAAACCTGTTTCTAAAAGAGCCAGTAGGTATAACGTACAAAATCGGTGAAACTCCGGAAACTTTTGTGGGGAATGAAAGAGTCGTGGTACTTACAGGTGCAAACTCAGGAGGAAAAACAACTCTCCTTGAAACAATACTTCAGATTCAGATTCTCTCTCAGATAGGGCTTTATGTCCCCGCAGAAAGGACGTACACAACGATCTTCAGTGAGATCCAGTATCTCGCAAAACAGAAAAGCATGGGAGCCGGTGCTCTTGAGACAACTCTTAAAAATCTTATAAAACTATCCACTGAGAAAAAAAAGAGGCTTATCCTCATAGATGAGCTGGAAGCCATAACAGAGCCAGGATCCGCAGCAAAGATTATAGGGGAGTTCCTCAACATCCTGAATGAAAATGAAGAGTGTTTTGTGATCATCGTAACTCATCTTGGAGAGGAGATTTTAAAGATCGCAGATGTCAGATGTGATGGTATTGAAGCCTCAGGGCTTGATGAGAATCTCAATCTTATCGTGGACAGACAACCTGTTTTCTATAAGATTGGAAAATCCACTCCTGAAATTATCGTAGAAAAACTATACAAAAAATCAAAAAACACTGAAAGGGAACTATTTGGAAGGATTTTAAAAAGATTAAAAGAGTGATCTCATTGTTTCCTTTTATGCCTTCTTTTTAAACCTGAAAAAACATTCAGGACTATGAAAAGAAGAAATATTACTGCGGAGAGAATTGCTGATGGATCTGTGCTTTTTATATAATCCCAGAACATGCTTACAAGTACGAAAATAATAAATATCAATAAAACACCCCAGAATAATGGGGAGAACGCAGGTTCAGGCTTTATTGGTTCGTACTCTTTTTTTCTTTTGACAGAGTTAAGTTTTTTATACTCAAAGATACTCTCTTTTTTATCCATTGATCCTTAGTAGATCACTGCAGTATTTAATATTTTCTATTCTGTGGAAATGAAACATATATTAAGATGTGAAGGATATGAAAAATATGAGACTGGGCGTACTGTTCTCAGGAGGAAAAGATTCCTGTTTTGCCTGCTACAGGGCAATGAAAAAGGAAAAAGTGGTCTGTTTAATCTCTCTGATCTCGAAAAACGAGGAGAGTTATATGTTTCATACCCCCAATATATCCCTCACAGATGTGCAGGCAGAGGCTATGGATCTTCCCATTATCACCCATGAAACGGAGGGAGAAAAGGAGACAGAACTAAAAGATCTCAGAGAAGCTATCATGACCGCAAAGAGGAGATACAGAATAGATGGTATCGTTACAGGCGCTATAGACTCTGTCTATCAGAGTTCAAGAATCCAGAGGATATGTAATGATTTAGATCTGTGGTGCTTCAATCCTCTGTGGCAGATAGATCAGTTGAAACTTCTGAGAGAATTAATTTCTGAAGGATTCAGGGTTATTATTACAGGCGTTTTTGCATATCCCTTTAACGAAAAATGGCTTGGTAGAGATATTGATAAAAAAACTGTGAAAGAACTGGAAGATCTCAGGATAAAATACAGGATAAGTCCCTCCGGTGAAGGAGGGGAGATAGAGACCTTTGTCTATGATGCACCCATATTCAAAAGGAGAATAGAGATAACTAAAGCAAAAAGGATTTATTCGAGATACAGTGGGATATATAAAATAGAAGGAGTGAGGTATGTTGAAAAATGATACTCATAATCGATATGTGTTATAAAAGGGAGTCTCTCAGTAAAAATGAGTTTGTTGATCCTGTGGTGGACATAGTCTCCTGTAAAAAATCATATATTGTAAAACATTTTCTTGAACTTAAGGAGGAAGACATATTTAGAGCAGAGAAGATTATACTCTGTGGAACTGCACTGAAAGACAATGAATTTATGAACCACATCGAGAAATTTTACTGGATAAGAGATACAGAAAAATATATTCTCGGGATATGTGCAGGAATGGAGGTGATTTCCCTTGTATTCGGAGGGAAACTCAGGAAAGAAACAGAAATAGGTATGAGAGAAATAAACGTAAGAATTGATGATCCGTTGTTTGAAGGAAGAAAAAATTTCTCAGCCTATGAGCTACACAATTACTCTGTTGATAAATTAGATCAATTTCTGATACTTGCTGAGTCTGAAAACTCCATACAGGCAATAAGACACAGAGAAAAAAAGATCTATGGTCTCATGTTTCATCCTGAAGTGAGAAACAAGAAGATCATCTCCACTTTTGTTGATCTCTGAACTTCAAAGATGAAGGAAGAACTCTTTATTTTTGAATCTCTTTCTGATACTCAAAGTATGAATAAACAACAAGATATCCAGCAACAAGAAGCAAAGGAACTAAGAAAAAAAATAAAACATATTTCTGGAAAAATATTCCAAAAATAACAACTAATCCAAGAACTTTGAACAGTTTTCCTCCGATTTTATGTGTCCTGTTCCAGACATCTTCACTGCTCAATGTCCATGGTGTTCTGATCCCTATAAACCAATTTCTTTTTGCATTTTCCAGAAGGATGCCAACATAAAAAAACAGAATACCAACACCTACAGGTATCACAGCATTTATTCTTATTTCAACTCCAAAATTCCAGAGTATTGACCATAAATATACAGATAGTAAGAATATGAAAAATAGAACAATAAAATTATCGTAATACTTCCTGAAATCTTCTATATTATACTTCATAGGATCTATTTTCGGGATTGCCATAAAAAGTAGAAATAATCCAGCAAGAAGAAAGGGAAGGAAAAATAATCCCTCAAATCTTGATCCATAGCTATCAACATTTCCTTTCGCATTCCAGTGAATGGCCATTTTTTCTGGCATATAAGGATAGCTACATACAGCAATAATGAAAGACAACACTATTATGCTCAGAGCTATTTTTTCACCCTTTCTCATATCCCTTTTTCTCTATTTCTATTTAAAAATCTTTCTGAACTTTGAACAGTGGGAAGTTACTATCTACTCTCAGATGCCCAAAATATGTATCGGGGATCATGAAAACGAAAGAAATTTAAAGATAAGGAATGAAAACTGATCAGGCGGAGGTTACCGAGTCTGGCCAAAGGTGCAGGATTCAGGGTCCTGTCTCGTAGGAGTTCGGGGGTTCAAATCCCCTCCTCCGCATAAGTTGAGGCTTCACAGAACAGATAAAGATTTATTTCTCTTAATAGAACATATTATGATGTATGA
>JAGGSA010000091.1 GCA_021159325.1 Methanomicrobia archaeon
GAGCTGTGATCTGCTCAATAAAGAAAAAAGAGAGATTGAGATAAAGCTCTGAGTATATCTATTCTCCCCAGCAGACTTCATAAAGATTACAGAACTCACATTCTTTCTTTTTTTCTTTCTGAGGCACATAACCCTCTAAGATCTTTTCCACTTCATGTTTTATTTCCATGAAATTATCTTTCAGATCTTCCCTGATCTCTATCTCATGCTTTTTACTCAGAAGAACATAATCGATAAATCCTTTATCCACGGAAGCGCCAAACTTTTCCTCTAAGAGAATCGCATATCCTGAGAGCTGAAGAATGTCCTTTTCCATATATCTCTCTGTTGTTCCTGTTTTTATCTCTACAGGATAGTATCTACCACCTATTTCTTCCAGTCTGTCTATCCTGCCACATAAATTCAGTCTCCTGCTTGATATAGAAAATTCTGTAACGGCTTTCGGGAATACTATCTCATAAACATCCTTTTTTCTGTAAGTTTCCATTGCTTTTTTCAGCAGTAATGCTTTTTCTTTGGATTTTATTAAAAACAGTCTGTTAAGTTTCTTTACAGTATCCAGAAGATCTCCTTCTATTCTTCTTTTATTTCTCAGAACAGTATTTTTGATAACTTTCTTGGCATCCCTGTAAAATTCATCAGTTATCTCCTCGATATCCATCTCTTCCTTTATATAATAATCAAAAACGATCCTCTCTCTTTCTCTTATGCGCTCCTCTATTCTGTGATACACATCTCCAAAGATCATCTGAGGAGTAACAACTCTTACTCTGCGGATCTTTCTCAGATACACACTGTAGGGACAGAATGCATACTGGGATACATCTGTGACATATATCATCAACAGACACCTTTGTACTCACAGGTTTCGCATCGATTGATTTTGGAGGGTATATACCCCTCATTTATCTTTGATATCTCATTTGTCATTCTCAGAACATCTTTTTTTAGATCTTCATCTATAAAGACAGGTCTCATTTCATTCAACTGTGTATACTCTACGAAAGAAAGCCTTACAGGGATCTTAAATCTGTTTTCAACAAGTATGGTCGAAAAACATGCTTGGATCTTGTGAGAATAGTACACACCCTCCACAGGAGGCTTTCCTGTTTTTATCTCTACAGGATAAAACTCATTTTTTGCCCTGATAATCCTGTCTATCTCTCCAGCAAAACCTGTTTTTTTATCGATTATCCTGTATCCCACATAGTTCCATTCAGGAGCTAAATAAAATGCAAGATCATCCCTCTCTATCCTCAGAGCTTCCATTGTTCTTTTTGCCCTGATGGCTCTACTTATGAAGTAAAGTTCTAAATCTTTTTCCATTGCTTCATTGATCTCCTCCATATCCACATCAAGAATCTCAAGGTCCCGCGCATTTTCTGTTATAGCATAGTTCAGAGAATCGTCATAAAATTTTCTGTATTCTGAGATTATATCTTCGAGTTCATAGCCCATCCTGACATTTCTGAGGATTTTATTTTCATTTTTCGATATATACTCTCTTGTCTTATGAAATAAATTCCCGAAGACCATTTCCTTTGTTGGATTGACCTTTATCTTTTTCACAAAAGCCAGATAATATTTTCTGGGGCACACAGCATAGTAAAAAATATGACTCTTCCATATCATACAATCTCCAGGGAGATATCGATCGATCTTACAGAGTGAGTCAGAAAACCCATGGAGATTATATCTCCAAAATCATACTCTTCAATGTTATCGGGAGTTACTCCTCCTGAAACTTCGATCAGTACTTTATCCCGAAGATCTTCTCTTTTCAGAGTCTCCACAACATCTTTTATTTCTTCTGGTGACATGTTGTCAAGCATTATTATATCAGCTCCCAGTTCAGCAGCTTTAATTGCATCTTCCTTTCTCGTTACCTCCACCTCTATTTTCTTCGAAAAAGAAAGTTTTTTGGCTTTTTTTATACACTCCTCCATTCCCAGAACAGCAATATGATTATCCTTTATGAGGATCATGTCATCGAGTCTGTAGCGATGGGTATCTCCTCCTCCAATCTCCACAGCCTTTTTATCAAGATATCTCATTAAAGTTTTTCTGGTGGCTGCAACCCTTGCTTTTACTCTTTGAGAACATTTTTTTGTTACTGTTGTTATTCCAAAGGCTCTACTTAAAATATTCAGAACTGTTCTCTCTGTACTGAGAATATTTTTTATATTCCCTGATACCTCCAGAATTTTTTCTCCTTTTTTAGCAAATTCACCATCTTTTTTCAACAATTTTACTTTACATCCCTGATACTCAAAAAGAAACTTCCCATACTCTAAACATGAGACATAGCAATCTTCCTTTGCAATAACAACTCCCTTAGCTTCTACATCTGGAAGGATCTTTGAGGTGATATCCTCAAATCCAATGTCTTCCTCTAAGAGGCTTATCAGCTTTTTTTTGATGTAATCCATAATTGCACCATTAAGAAAATAAAATCTCTCTGTGATATTTTATTGGTAAACTGCCCGCATAGAGCATTTTATCATGGAACTCTTTTTCACTGAACTTATCTCCTTTGAATCTTCTGTATTCTTCTTTCAGTTCCTTGATCATATGTTTACCTAGAAGATATGAGAGAGCATATGAAGGGTTCTGAGTATACCTTTTCACCTCTGCAATCGCAGCCTTTTTTTTCATCCCCGTATTTTTGACAAGAAAATCAACGGCTTCATCAAAGCTCATTTCACCAATAGAAAGCTTTATATCCACTATTATTCTGCATGCTCTCCAGATTATGTCCAGTGTTCTTATCAGATCAACTTTCTCATCTTTTGAAAATCCCTTTTCACTCATAAGTTCCTCGCAGTAATGTGCCCATCCCTCCACAAACTCTGTCCCCTGAGACAGTATACGAACGTAGGAGGGGTTGTATGTAGCACATGTCAGCTGTAAATGATGACCTGGATATGCCTCATGGACTGTTGTATTTATTATGGAGGGATAGCTGTGTTCCTTGAGCATATCCTCTTCTTCATATGGTGTGACTATATAAACACTTTTTTTAATTTTATCAAACTTTGCAGGTGAAAAAAGTGCAGCAAATGGAATCACATGTCTGAGATACGAAGGTGTTTCTATTATCTCCAGTGTCTCATCTTCAGGCATCGTTGCTATGTCATGCTCAATAACAAACTCCTTTGCTTTCTGAGTCCATTCTCTGTATTTCTCTATAACCTCTTTGAAATTTTTCGGTTTTTCAGATTTTACTTTCTCCACAACATCTCTCCACTCTGCATCGGGATCGATCTTTTTGCATATCTCAATAAGCTTTTTTTTCTCTTCCCTAAGATATTTTTCCCCAAGAGCCAGAATTTCATCACTTTTCCACAGACCTCTCAGTTCAAGTAACTTTTCAAATTTCTCCTTTCCTATAGCATATTCATCCACAGTTTCTAAATCTTTAACCCATTCCACATATTTTTCAATTGCTGCAGATGCTTTTTCAGCTGTTTCAACAAATTTTTTCTTTAACTCCTGATCTTCTATTGCATTTGCGATGATCATGAAGAACATTGGTGTTTGCTGGGATGCCTCTATGGCCATCTCCTTCCAGAGTTTTACAGGGTTTTTAATGCATGTCTTTACTTCTTCAAGGATCTCCGGTACCTTTTCAAGCCTCTTAATCATGTTCTGTACTCTCTCCTCAAATGGTGCAAAATCCCTTGTGAACAGTGGAAATAAAGCTCCGCCTACGACCTCTGAAACATCTGGATTTTTTTCCCATTCTCTGATCTCCTCAAGTCTGAATATATAGAGCTTCAGCATATCTATTGCAAGTTTTCTATCGATCTTCCTTTCAAAATCAAGCTCAGAATCATCCATATCCTCAAATACTTTCAGATATCTCTTCATCAACTCTATTTGCTCTAAAATAGTCTCTTTTTTCAGAGAAGGCATCTTATCATCATACTCATGGAGCCCCACAAATGTGCCATACAGGGGATTATATTCCATCACTTTATAGAACATCTCTTTTGATATCCTATCAAACTCCTCATTACTTACCATTTTAACACCTGAAAAAATTATGTGCTTCTCTTTAAATTTCTTTGGTTCAGTATCTCTTTTATCTCTTCCACCAGTCTATCTCTATTCTCTTCTTTCACATGTAAAACCTTAACATCTTTTCTTTTTTTAATTTTTTCAGTAAAATAATTATTTTTTTCCATTATAGTCCCCAGAACTTTTCCTGAATTCAATGCTTTTTCCACAGCATTTCTAAATTTTTCTGAAAAAAGTTCCATTTTCCCTATCTCATCTATAATGACAATTTCCTTAGTTTTGATACTTTCTTCTATACTTTTCACAGCTATTTTCTCCAGATCCTCTATATTGACTCCATATTTTCCAACTCTATACCCTGTTCTGATACTCACATGAGCCAGAACACCCTCTTTTCCGCTTAAAGTTACAATTTTGAATCCTTTTCTATACCTGTCTCTGATCTCTTCTGTGTAGAACCCTCCAGCATTTTTCAGATCTCTTGTGAGTTTTTTTATTATTGTAGTTTTTCCAGATCGAGGCTTTCCTGTAAGCAGGATATTCATAATTTTATATCAAAATTGTTGTTTAAATACTTGACCATTATAAATTTAAATCCCTGATCTCCATGAGAACCATATTCTTTCAGAGAACAAAAAACCTTAAATATATAAAAGTGGAAAGGATAGAAAGGAGAGAGAGTTATGGAACTGCCAAGGGGTACATCTATATATTACAGTGAAAGGGAAAAGTTTGTAGTGAGTGAAGACCTTCTGGAGAATATAAACCCTGATTTTAAAGGATATGTAAGAATATTCGGAAAAAATAATACTGTGGAGGATATCTATCTTCTGATAAAGAACAAAAAGATAATAGCTGCAGACGTTACAAATCTGGCTACAAATCAGGTTTTCAAAGGAGACGAAGCAATGGCATTTCTGGATGGAAGAAGATACGAAACAGCTGTCGTTGAGTTCATGAGATTCGATGACTTCATGTTTGATGTGGCTCTTGAGGTAAATGAGGACTGTACCCTGAAGGGAAAGAAGATCTCAAAAGAAGAAATAACAAAAAAAAAGATTGTTTCTCCCAAAAAACTTGATAGAGAAGCATTGTTGAAAAAATACAGAATAAAAGTTCCAACAGATGAGACAATAA
This sequence comes from Methanomicrobia archaeon, assembly GCA_021159325.1. Classification (GTDB taxonomy): domain Archaea; phylum Methanobacteriota_B; class Thermococci; order Methanofastidiosales; family B48-G16; genus B48-G16. Next base: position 5,158 of record JAGGSA010000091.1, read on the forward strand.
TAAAACTTTTTGGAGAAAAAAATGAAAAAATTATTGCTCTGGAAGAAGAATGCAAATCAGAACTTCTTAATAATATAAAAAGAGGATTTTTCAAAGAATCAATGTTTGACAGACTACATCTTGAAGGGTTTGAAGCGTTTCTGAGAGAAAACAGTGTTTTCTGTAATGTAAAGATTAACTACCAATGTTTTGTTCTGCATTTAAAGGATGGGATGGAAAATACGTTCAGAGAAAGAATAGAAAAAATAACAGAGGACACAATAAAAGAAAAGATGAAAAAACTGGGACTGGATTATAAATTATCCCTCAATCTAGTAATGAACTTAAAGTTATGTAAAACTTAGAGTGCTTTTATATCTGCCACTATATGCCACACACCTGGAGAAAATTTCTTGACCTTTCTTATTCCGATAACCTCATAATCTCTATTAACAGAATCTATCTCAGAGTATATTGCCTCTGGATAAAGTTTTTCCACAACAGTCTGATGATAATGTATTATCCCTCCTCTCTTTACAATCTCAAAGGCCTTCTCTAAGAATTCATTGGTCTTCTGGATATATCCCATTATCACTCTATCCCCTTTTCCTGTAAACTCTCTGCAATCCATATTAAGGGGATTTACAAGATCTCCAACTCTATTCAACTTTATGTTTTCTTTCAGATAATGAAAAGCCTGAGGGTTTTTTTCGATTGCTGTAACGTATGCTCGAGAGTGATATGCTACAGGAATGGAAAAATATCCTATCCCTGCAAACATATCGATCACTTTTTCGTTTTTATTAACAATCCTGCTCATTCTCTGTCTTTCCTCAATATTCCCAGAGGAAAACATCACTTTGTTGAGGTCAAGTTTGAATTTTATTTTATTTTCTGTATGTACAGTCTCTGTACCATCTCCTGCAAGATATTCAAACTCTGGTTTTCTATATTCCCCAGATATCCTTCCTTTTTTGAGAACTGTCTTCGCTCTTGGAAAATTTTTAAGATAGATCTCCCCTATCTCCTTTTTCCATTCAGAGAGATCTTCAGGAATATGTATGATCAGGATATCTCCTATCAGCTCATAAGTTTTTGGGAGTTTATTTATATTTTTTTCCCCGATAATACCCTTCAGTTCGTTACATATATTATCAAAAACGATTTTTTCCATAAAAATAAAAAAAATTAGATTATATCAAGTTCTTTTCCACATTTTTCATAAGCTCTCAGGGCTTCATCAAGATCCTCTCTTGTCATACCGGCATTCATCTGATTGCGTATTCTTGCCTTCCCTCTGGGAACCATCGGGTAAACTATTGCAAGGCAGAATATTCCCTCGGCATAAAGCCTTTTTGCAAGTTCCTGTGCTTTCTTGCTGTCTCCTATCATGGCAGGTATGATCGGTGTCTGGGTGTTACCAGTATCAAATCCAAGGCTTTCTATCTCCTTTTTGAAGTATTTTGTATTATCCCATAGCTTTTTCACTCTTTCAGGCTCTTTTTCCACGATCTCCAGAGCGGCTATGGATGCGGCTGCAATATGTGGTGGGAAAGCAGCACTCAGAAGCCATGTTCTTGATGTATTATAAGCATATTTCACAAGAGGTTCACTTCCCGCAAGCATTCCTCCAAAACTTCCAAAAGCCTTTGAGAATGTTCCTATCTGAAAATCGATCTTTTTTTCCAGACCAAACTCTGTAGCTATTCCATGTCCTTCACCGAGTACACCCTCTCCATGAGCATCATCCACATACGTCATCGCTCCATACTCATCTGCCAGTTTCTGAATCTCATCCATCTTTGCAATATCCCCATCCATTGAGAATACTCCATCTGTCAGGATTATGGCTCTTCTATACCCCTTTCTGTCAGCATCTTTCAGTATTGTCTCCAGCTCACCCATATCCGAATGTGCATAGATCGCTCTATCCGCTTTTGAGAGTCTGACACCGTCTATGATACTTCCATGATTCAGTTCATCTGAGATCAGGATATCTCCCTTACCAGCTAACTGAGGTATAAGACCTGAGTTCACAGCATATCCTGTCTGATATATAAGACCTGCCTCAGTTCTCTTAAACTCAGCTATCTTTCTGTTCAGTTCCTGATGTATATCCATATTTCCGGCTATCGACCAGTCAGATCCTGCTCCAGCACCGTATTTTTCTATTGCTTTTTTTGCAGCCTCTTTAAGTTTTGGATCATTTGCAAGATTCAGATAGTTGTTGGATGCCAGCATTATACACTTTTTACCGTCCACAACTACATGAGGCTGTGAAGGTCCGTTAAGATTTCTTATTGTCCATGTTTCCCCTCTCTCTACCATGTTTCTGTACTCTCTTTCAAGGAACTCTGTTTTTTCTTTCATTCTATCACCATCTCTATATTGTATTTTCTGTATTTAAAGATTGGGTACAGATACCTTTCTCAATGCAGTTGTATGATATCCTATTACTATCGTGAGGTATTTCTTTTTTGCGAACTCTCTATCAAGGGAAGAATCTCCTGTATCCACT
>JAGGSA010000037.1 GCA_021159325.1 Methanomicrobia archaeon
AAAACACGATATTACTTATATACGAGGCATCTGAATGCTTATATACTCAGGACCCAGAAAATCTTTATAAAAAATATGGAAAAAAAGACAGTAAAAGAAGAACTCAGTATAGATACCCCCGGAAGAAATAAGATCTCAATAAAACTGGATACAGGAGAGGAGATACACTTTTATACAGAATGTGAGATATAAATTATTCTCTTCCCTCAATCTTTTTTATCAATTTTTCAAAAGCTTCAAAAACTCCCTCTTTATTCAGAGCATTGGCAGGTACAATCTCTATGGATTCTGGTAACTGCATTTTTTTTCTGATCTCCTCAATATCCAATGCATTTTTCATGTCCTGTTTATTCGCCACTACTATTAAAGGCAATCCTTTTACTTTTGTTTTTTCAAGCATGGATTTGGCACGGGAGAAAGACTCTGGTTTTGTGGAATCCACTATCAGAAATACACCCATAGCCTCATTTGCTATATATTTGAGAATTGGATCGAATCTCTGCTGTCCCGGTGTCCCAAAAATATCTGCCGTTATATCACCATATTCTATATGTCCCTTATCCAGAGCCACAGTTGTCCCCATTCTGTCCACAGATACTGATTTTGTTGACAATGCACGGATAAATGTAGATTTACCGGCATTAAAAGGTCCTGTAACTAAAATTTTCGGGATAAAAGCTTTTATTCCTCCTGGTTTTGAGATTTTAAACATCAGAGTTCCCTTAGGATTATCAAGCCAGTCCACCTTCAGAACTCCATAATACTGACCGAGGATAACCCTCTCTCCTATACCCCATACTCTGACTATCGCATTCATCATGTCCCTCAATCTTTCCTTTAACCTCTTGGGGTATGGCCAGTCTGTGAAGTTGTATACACCTATACAATTATGGGAGGAGATCATATCGTTCCACTTTTTGATATGATCAATCGCCTCTTCTCCACAGAGGTCTATAATGGATGAAAGAGAACTGAATGTTATCAGAGTTTCTGAATCTTTTATCAGTTTCTCCATGATACTGTCATAGGAGTTTATATCATTTGGATCCTCAATGCAGTATCGGGCATTGCTCTTACTGCCTATGAGTCCTGAATATGCATCCACAAATATCAGTTCATCTTTATACCTGTTTATATCCCATCCATACTCCTCAAACTGCTCCTTTACACTCTGAGGATCAGATTTTGTTATTATAAAGATACTTTTTACTCCCTTCTCCAGATTCGTATAGAGAGTCTGCATCCCGAATATCTCTCCCTCCACCTCAGGCTGGATAAGATACATCAGAGTTTTTCCCTTGGGAATTCCTCCACCAAGAAAAGTATCAAGTCTGGGAATACCTGAAGATATCATCTCCCACCTCCAAAAATCAATTCATCTCCTTCTATCCTGAATTCATACTCTCTGTTTATACCAAATCCAACGAAGATGATCTTGTTTTTTTCTATTATCGCCAACACATCGATAAGCTGCTTTACGGGTGCCACCTGTGGATCTTCGGGATTCCCATCCAGAATAAATAACCCATATCCTTCTATCTTCTTTATTCTACCTGTGAGTATATGAAGAAACCTGAATACTGTCTGAACATTGGAATACATCAAAAGAGTTGAGAGCGAATCTATTACTATCCTTATATCCCTATACTCCTCCACATTCCAGAATCTTTCTAAGAGATTACTGTATTTAACAGAAATACCTGTGAGATCCACAGAACTCGAGACAAATTTTATACTCTTATTATCTTCGATGTTTGTCTTCAATCTCAAACTCTTTGAAATACAATCCACGATCCCCAATCCATCGATCTCCGTTCTCTCAGAAAACCACTTCTGGACTCTCTCTCCCGTCTCTTTTGTTGATATGTATATCACAGCTTCTTTCCTTTTCAGTGCATCCAGAGAGATATACTTCACCATCGTTGAAACACCTGACATTGGAGGTCCTGAAAGAAGTATATTGCTCCCCTTTGGAATCCCGATATCAAGTTTGCTGTAGAACATCTTATCACTTTACTTACTCAATTATAATATAAAAGATTTCCTATTCCTCACCTTTAATTTCTCTCTCCAATCTCTGAAAAAATCTTTCCATAAACTTATGCCTCTTTTCAGCTATCCTTCTTCCCTCCTCTGTAAGCATTTTATCCTTTAATTTAGAAAGTTTTGCTTTATATTCGATCACAGGCGTATGCCTTTTATGATCAAGCTTTCTAGTAAGATCAATCCCCTTATCAAGAAAATCCTCCATTCTGTATAGTTTCTGCCCATTTTCCCCTCCGAAGGAATACGCTCTGCATATCCCTATGGCACCGATGGCATCGAGTTTATCTGCATCATAGAGGATCTTTGCTTCAAGAGTCTCAGGTTTCGTATTGTTTCTGTATCTGTGTGATTTTATACAGTGAATCACGTTTTCTTTTGTTTTTTCATCTATATTATATTTATTCATTATCTCCTCAGCTATCTCAACACTGTATATCTCATGATCCTCATCCCCCTTTATCCTCCCGATGTCATGAAGAAGAGCAGCAAGCCTGAGAACCTCAAGATCCGCATTTTCTTTTTTACCTATCCTCATGCACAATGCATAGACCCTCTCCACATGAGAGAAATCATGAGTGGGCTTTGAATCTCTGAAATACTCCTTCACTTCCTCTTCTATCTTCATGTGATCACCTGTCTTCATAATGCTCATGATACATTATAGAGTCTTTCCTTCTTTATACTCTCTGCCCAAAGATTTATAACATTCGATATTTTAGTTTTTAAGGTGAAGATAAAGGAAGTATACTGCAAATCCGTTTTGTCAAAATCAGGGATATATGGGGTAGAATATGCTTTAAATCCGTATACAGGATGTGAACACGGATGTATCTACTGTTATGCCATTTTTATGAAAAAATTCAAAGAACATAAGGAAGAATGGGGTAATTTTGTTGATATCAAAATAAATGCTCCTACGATTTTATCAAAGGAGATAAAAAAGTTTCAGAGAGGGAGTATTCTCATATCCTCAGTGACGGATCCATATCAGCCTCTGGAAAGAAAGTATGAGATAACAAGAAAATGCCTATATGTATTATCAAAACACGATTTTCCTGTTACTTTCTTGACAAAATCGGATCTTGTCCTCAGAGATCTGGATATCATAGAAAAAATGAATGCTGATGTGGGCTTTACCTTTACCACAGTGGAGGAGAGAGTAAGAAAAATATTTGAGCCAAAAGCTTCTTCTATTGAAAAAAGATTTGATGCTTTGGAGAAGATAGAAAATAAATATGTGTTTTTTGGTCCTATACTACCGGAATTTTCAGATTCTGAAGAAAAAATAAGAGAGGCATTTACAAAGTTTGAAGAAAGAAATGTAAAACGTCTGTATATAGACAGGATAAATTTATATCCGAACGTCTGGGAAAGAATGAAGAAATTCCTGGATTATAAAACACTCATAAAGTATCAGAAAATCAGGAAATCTGAGGAATATCCCATCATACTCAGAAGAAGAGTGATGGATGTTTTAAAGGATTTCAGTTTTGAATATAAAATTGGATGGTAGTTACTCTATCTTTATCGCTCTTATGTTCTCTAGATTTAACGAAGGAATATTGAATCCATTATCATAAACTATTTCAGGATTAATATCTCTTATTTCACGAAGATCAAAGTCTTTTCTTCCTTTTTCTGTAATAAATGTTATTTTTTCAGCTTTGGACTTGCATATCGCCTTATCCAGTATCCTATTTAATTTTACCCTGTTGTGTCTATTCTCTATTATGTCTTCTATAGAATAAAAAACATTCAGATCACGGGGAGAAAAATATAGGATATTAAAAACTTCTCCGTATATAGAAAACGAATTTTCTGCATCTATAAACTCCACAATCTTTAAATTTTTAAGCCAGTTGCACTTACATCCATAGTTTTGTTCTACCGCTATTTTCAATGGCCCTCCTTCTTCTTTCGGAACACTCTTCCCATCCTTTTTGTAAGCCAGAATTACATCCACATCATATGGAATACTCACCATATATAAATCTTCAGAAATATAATTTATTATGTCTCCCTTTCCCAGGATATTGGAAGGTGTTCCCTCCCATTTTACTTCTTTTATCTCTTCATCCACGACTGTTTCATAAATTGTTGATATTTCAAACTTTTTCAACTCAGAAAGGGAATATTCTTTTACACCATCATCAACAACATAGAAATTCCATTCTTCTGTGCATCCTAAGATAATAAATAATAAAAAAATAGAAAGAAATTTCTTCATAGAACCTCTATCTCCCTTAAGTCCTTCACCCAGTACTTTGATTTATATCCTGGCATTATCAGCCTGAAATCTTTTGTTATTAGTATGTCTTCGTTTGAGAATATCTCATCAAAATCAAACTCCACGGTATACCCATCGGAAGATGTAAATTTAATCTTCTTGGCATCCTCTTCGTATCTCGCTCTATTTAATAGAGCTGTCACGGGTATACCTTCAAAAGTCTTTTCTTCTCCCTTGTACTCTGTAGTTATAGTCTTTTTATCAAATACATCCAGATCTTCCTTTGTGAGTACCAATGTAACTTTGGTTTTTCCTTTGATAATAATAGAGTTCTCTTTTCCAAGGAGTTTTATCTCTTTTAGATATTTAAGCCACAGCTTTCCAGGTTGATCTGTGATAACAAGCCTTATGGGACCTCCTTCTTCTTGTGTTATCTCCTTTCCATCCATTTCATAGCATAGATAAGCTTTACTCAGATCATTGAACTCCATTGTTGACATATACCCATCTATAGCTACAAAGGTAACATAATCAGGAGTCACATTGTATTTCTTCAGCACATCGGTCAGCAAGACACCTTTCCATGAATTTTTTATCTTAGTTCCTGTAGATTTAACTAAAATGGCATTGAATTCCTCATAAGGCATTGCTTTTAAATCTGTGAGAGACAGTTCCCCATTTACCAGTCCTGTTATGTTTATTGTATATTCTTCTTTTTCTTTTTTTTCACCTATACATCCCAAAACTAAAGATAATACCAGTATACCAACAATTGTTCTCTTCATGGTATCACTGAGTATGTCTATAAACAAACCTTTATAAACGTTATGTTCATAGAAATATATCGATGAATAAAAAATATGGCCTCATTATTTTAATAATTTTGGCTGTATCAATCTTCTCTGTACTCAGCAACACTGGATATAAGACATACGATGGAGAAAAAATAATAGAAAAAGATCTATATCCATACAAATTTATTTATTTTGGGGATAATAGACCAAAAACTGGTAAAGAGCAGCCAGAAATTTTTGTAAACATGATAGAAATGATCAATAAAGAAGATCCTTTGTTTGTAATTGGAGGTGGAGATTTTGTTATAGAAGGAACCCCAGAAAACTTTGAGGAGTTTTTGAAAGTTGTATCTAATTTAAAAGCTCCATTGTTCTATGTTTGCGGAAATCATGACAATTCTAAGTATTATGAGAAATATCTGGGAGAAAAAGTTTATTCCTTTACATACAAAAACTCTATATTCATAGTTTTAGATAATTCAAGAGGATTTCTTGAGAAAAAACAGCTGAAATTCCTAAACAATCAATTAAAAAGAGATTTTGAACATAAATTTGTTTTTATGCATGAGCCACCTTTCGATCCACGTATGGGGGAAAGCCACTGTATGATCGATTCTAAAGAATTTATGAAGATAATAAAAGAAAATAATGTTGATTTTGTCTTCTGTTCTCATATTCATTCTTATTATAAAGAAAAAATAGGAAATACCACATTTGTAATCTCAGGGGGAGCTGGAGCACCTCTTGTTAATAATGGATTCTATCATTACATAGTTGTAAATGTAGGAGATAATATAAGCTTCTCGGTGGTGAGGTGCGAGAATGGGTAGGTACTACTTTGAAACAAGGGATTTAGTTATTATAGCTATAATATCTGCATTAGGAGGAGTTTCTTCCACATATATAGGATATTTAGGGAATTTAGTAAATAGATTCTTGGGCGTACCCTTTGGAGCTGGTCAGTTTCTGGCAGGGCTTCATATATTCTGGATCACCTTGGGATACGGACTCACAAAAAAAAGAGGCACAGGTGTTATGATAGGTGTTTTGAAAGCCTTTGTTGAGTTATTTTCTGGAGGAAAATTAGGCATTTTTGTTTTGGTTCTATCGGGAGCTCAGGGGGCATTAGTCGATCTTGTATTCCTGTTTCTGAGAAAAAGAAACTTTATCTCATATATTATGGCAGGAGGGATAGCTACAGCAGCAAATGTCTTTGTATTCCAGCTATTTTTCGCTCCTTATAATGCAACAACTTTATTTTTCTTTATATCTCTTATAGCATTTTTTTCAGGCGTTGTGTTTGCAGGATACTTTTCTTTCAGTGTTCTTGAGATTTTAGAAGGAAAGGAAAAGAGATATGGAGTGAAAAAAGCTTTGACTATTGGATTTGCAACTATACTTTTATTTGGAGGAATATACTACTATGCCGAGATATATACCGTAGGAGAAAAGGTCTCCATAACAGGAAACTGTGAAAATCCTTATGATTTTGTATATGAGGACCTTAAAAGCTTTGAAAAAACAGTGAATGCAGAGATGATCGGAGAATATAAATATGAGGAGAAAAAGGAGTATAAGGGTATTCCTCTCCTGAGGATAATAGAAAAAGCTGTACCCACAGGGAATAAAATAGAGGTCGTAGGCAATGATGGATACTCTGTTAAATTCGATATAAAAAAGTTAAATGAAGATGTTATTCTCACAGAAGAGAGAAGATTGATAGCGAAAGGATTTGATGGAAGCTACTGGGTTAGAGACGTGGTGGAGATCAGGATAGAATGATAAGGATAGAGAACTTCAGTTTCAGATATAATAAAAAGTGGGTATTGAAGGAGATAAATCTGGAAATAAAACGGGGAGATTTTGTACTGATCGCTGGAAAAAGTGGAAGTGGAAAATCTACACTTGCCTTAGCTATTTCTGGTTTCTTGAAAGATAAGGGTGAAAAAAAGGGAAATATATATTTTAAAGGGAAGAATGTAGATGAATATGAATTATTTGATCTGGCAAAGAATATAGGGATAGTACAGCAGGATCCTGAAAATCAGATCTGCACGTTAAATGTCACCGATGAACTCAGCTTTGCCCTGGAAAATATGTGTCTTGATAAAAAAGAGATTGAAAAAAGGATAAAATGGGCTTTGAGCATTGTGGGAGCAGAAAATCTGAGGGATAGGGATACCTTTTCTCTATCGGGAGGAGAAAAACAGAAGATAGCTATAGCATCAATTCTGGCAATGAAGCCAGAGATTATAATATTCGATGAACCAACGAGCAACCTTGATCCCAAGGTAACCTTGGAGATATTTAATGTCATAAAAAGGATAAGAGAGAAAGCCAATATCACAGTGATTGTTATAGAGCATAAATGGGAATATATCATGAAATATGTGAATAAAATAGCTTTATTGGAAGATGGAAGATTAAAAGTGATAAAAAACTTAAAATGTCCAGAAT
>JAGGSA010000041.1 GCA_021159325.1 Methanomicrobia archaeon
TATCAGCAGTTGTCTGGACATTCGAATGAGCTATAAAGTATCCCGATGCATCCACTGTTACAACATGTCCAGGTGGTCCTGCTTTTATCACGAGGGTATCGTACTGTCCGTACATATCCTGAGTATCAGAGATACTCACATAGTATCCGTAGGAGTCTGTGAAGACTGTGTGTTTTCCTGAGATCGTTACCTCTGCATCTTTGACTCCCTCTCCCTCATTGCTGAATCCTCCAGAGGCATTCCAGTCATACCACACGTATCCTGATACAGATCCTGTGATCTTGCCGGAAACATTATCTGGAAGCCTGAAATCGACTATTGTAACATTTCCATATGTCACTACCTGGTTTATCTTTGCTTTATTGTCATAATTCGGGAATCCTCCTGGGTTATCCCATGTGTAATCTTCCGCATGTACAGTATAACTTCCTATCGGTACTTCAATGAACTCGTAAAATCCATTGCTGTCCGTATAAGTCTCCCTTCCGGCACATGTTACCTTTATATCCTTTATCCCCTGATCTGTGTCCCATTCTGTTACCTTACCTTTTAAAATTCCTGTTTTCTTCTTTATATGGAACTCCTGCCATACGTTGCTCTGTGGGATGGGTTTCACATACTCTGTTGTCGAGAAGTATCCATCCTTGGATACCTTTATCAGATACTCCTTCGTATGATACTGGAGAGGTGTACTCGGATCGCCATCATGATCATAAGACCATCTTTTCACAGGAAGATTTTCTATAACATAGTATCCGAAACTATCTGTGGTAGTTGATATTCCTGCATTCGGTATCTCTACCGTGGCGTTGGCTACAGGTACCCAGTCGCTATCGTACTGCAATACTCTTCCGAATATTGTACACGGATTTTCATCAAGAACAAAGTCCTGTGTGATATCCTGTCCAACACTGCATGTTACCAGAGCCTTCTTTGATTTGTGATCTAACAATCCAGTTGGATCTGGCTCCGGATCTGAAGCCACCACCCAGTATGTACCGCAGGGTACATGTGTGAATATATAGAATCCAGATTTATCTGTTGTTATTTCAAGACCTAATCCCGGAATTTCTACCTCTGCGTACTCTATCGGCGCACCATTGCTCACTATCCCGGAGATATCGTTGGCACATTCCTGTGATGCCACATCCATCTGGAAATTGAGCGTTTCCGTGGCTCCAGCATGTATATATGGTGCATACACTGGAGGTAATGAGTTTGCAGGGTTGAAATTACCTGAAGGATCTCCTCCTCCCGTAGGATTATTCTTGTCATCATAGTAGTATACCTCTGTCTCGTACCCCTGTGCCTTTGCAACTATGGTGTACATTCCAGCCGGTATCTGCTCTATTTTATAATAACCAGAGGAATCTGTTGTTGTTGAGAGATTCAATCCAGGTATCGCCACTATTGCATTCGGGATAGGATTTCCACTCATATCCTTTACATATCCCTCAAGTGTTCCAGGATTAAGAGAAAGGGTGAAATCAAGAGTTTTGGGACCGAGAGCTGTGTTTATTCCATATATAGTTTTAAACTGAGGTGAATATTCCTCTTTTGTCACCCTTATCTCATAATTACCCTGTTCAAGACCTTTTAAAACATAATTTCCAAACTTATCTGTAAATGCCTCTATGATATGATCTGTATCTCCAGCTCCTGTGGAAAAAGCATCAGGAACAGCAGATGTTAACGCCCATGGAGATGTCGTTCCCCTTGGATATGCTATAACCCTTGCTCCTGCAATTGGATTTCCATCTGTATCCGTTACTCTGCCAATCACTGCATCCGCTCTCTCTAAGAATGTAGCATTTACATCTATTGTTGGAGAGTAAATATCAATGTTCCTCGTCTTTGTAACATACCCATCTTTTTTGAATGTCAGATAATGCTTTCCGTAGAATGTTGAGATCGCTGGAGTTGACCATGCTCCTCCGGCACCCGTTGTAGCAATGGGAGTAGGATTATCATCTAAATAAACTTTTACTCCTACCAATCCCTCCTGTGGCGCATCAAAGGCACCATTATCCTCTGTGCCTCCGGGATTGTTCCATGGATCCCAGTCATCTGAATCTGAATCTGCAAGAAGTCCGTTCTTATATGTATCACTGCCTATATCCTCAAAAATATCTCCACTGAGCGTAATAGCATGGATTATGGTTGCTGGCTGTGTTTTAACTATATTCATGTTTATATTAACTAAACTGACCAAAAAAGCTACACATACAAAAATACTTAGATATTTCTTTATTTTTAACTTCATATCGGTCCCTCCATTAAATAAATTAATTTTATTCCTTTCCTGTTACCTCTTTTATTTCTCATTGATACATCACCTTGATGTACAATACTTGCATATTATACTTCTATTACTCCTTATCCTTTAAATACTTTTCGGACGGCATCAATATTTTTTGCATTGCTCATCATTATGTACATCTATTGTATATCAATAACGTATCTATTTAAATACTTTTCGGTCATTAGTATTGATGAGCAATAATATGGTGTGACGTCGTGGAGATAGTTTCGTTTAAAAATGAAAAAAGTGCAGAGATTATTTTCAAAATTTCTGTTTATCCTTCATAGAATGCCTTGTATGCTCTGTAGGTCTCGTATATATCTGCCTTGGAAGCTATCTCAAAGGGAGAGTGCATGCCAAGTAAGGGAGTACCACAGTCTATTACATCCATATTGTAATTCGCCAGGAACTTTGCTATTGTACCTCCTCCTCCTTCATCCACCTTTCCCAGCTCAGCTGCCTGCCATGAGATATTGTTTTTGTTAAGTATCCTCCTTATCTCTGAAGTAAACTCTGCCGTTGTCTCATTTGTGGAGTACTTTCCACCTGCTCCTGTATATCTCTCTATGACAACTCCATATCCCAATTTTGCTGCATTATGTTTTTCCTGTGCATCTTTAAATGTTGGATTTATACCCGCTGAGACATCTGCTGAGATCACTTTGGTGTTTTCGAAGACAGAAACAAGATCCTTTATATCCGGAGACTCCATCATCTTTATAACAAAGTTTTCAAATGCTCTTGATTTCATTCCCGTGGGGCCCTCACTGCCTATCTCTTCCCTATCTGTTGCTATGAAAACACACGTATACTCAGGATCCTCCACCTCAAGTATAGCCTTCAGAGATGTGAATACACAGACTCTATCATCCTGTCCATATGCACCCACAAAGCTTTTGTCGATCCCCACATCTCTTGCCTTAAAGCTGGGCACAATTTCAATCTCTGCAGAGACAAGATCCTCCTCTTTTATACCATAATTTTCTTCAAGAAACTTCAATATAAAGTTTTTTATTTCCTGTTCTCCTTTTTTACTCTCTTTTTTCTTTTCTTTCATGGACCCAAAAAGTATATTCAGTTCCTCTCCTGCAATACCATCGAATAACTTTTTATCACCCTGTATCTTCTTCGCTAAGTGAGGCAGAAGATCACATACTGTGAAGACGGGATCTTCAGGATCTTCACCGATGACAAGATTGAGTTTCTCTCCATTCTCCTTTACAACTACACCATGTATCGCCAACGGTATGGAGACCCAATGGTACTTCTTTATACCTCCATAGTAATGTGTTTTTAAAAGGGCAAGTTCCTCATCCTCATATAGAGGATTGGGTTTTAAATCCAGTCTTGGAGAATCAGCGTGGGAAGCTATTATTCTGAGACCTTCTCTGAGATCTTTTCTACCCTTCACAGCAACTATGACAGATTTTCCCCTGTTTACCTCATAAATCTTTCTTCCTCCTTTTTCTATTGGCAAGAAACCATGTTTTTCGGCTTCTGAAACTATATAATCTACTACCTCCCTTTCAGTTTTGCATTTATTCAGAAAAATACGATATTCATCCGAAAATCTGAATACTTCATCTTTATCTAACTTACTCCATGCGTTTTCTTTCATTGTCCTCACCTCTGTACTTTTTTACCTTTAAACAGAGTCCATGGACAGAAGCCACAATCACTTTTTCTCCCTCTTCAATCCGCTCATCACTCTCTGCCTTCCATATCTCTCTCCCTATCTTTATCTGCCCATATGGATCGATCTCTTCCAATACTACACCCACCCTATTTATAAGAGTTTCCGTTCCGAGAAGATCTTCCCTGTTTAGTATCTCCCATGCTTTTATTATAATAAAAATATCTTTGAGTACCAGCAGGGATATAAAAATCAGAAAGTATCTCAATTGAAATTTAAAAATAAAGTAAAGTCCAGTAAGAACAAGTTCATCAAGAAGCAGAGCAAAGATTTTTCTCTTTTCTTTCATGACATTCCTCACTCAAAAAATTATAAAAACTTTCTCTCATCAGATTAAATAATTCCTCACTCAAAAAATTATAAAAACTTTCTCTCATCAGATTAAATATGAAGAACTTAATTGATTATCTTGTAAAATACAGATATATAAAATCTGAATCTGTGAAAAGAGCATTTGAAAAGGTGGATAGAAGATTATTTGTTCCTGAGAGTTTTAAGGGTAGAGCTTACTCAGATCACCCCCTTCCAATAGGCTTCAATCAGACCATATCTGCTCCATCGATGATCGCAATAATGCTTGAGGCACTGGATCTGAAAAGAGGAGATAAAGTCCTTGAGATAGGAACGGGATCAGGGTACAATGCAGCTCTGATCTCGGAGATCGTCGGTGATAATGTCTTCAGTATTGAGAGGATACCTGAACTCGCAGAGTTTGCCAGAGATAACCTAAGGAAGGCAGGATATAAAGTCAAAGTCCTGATAGGTGATGGAACACTTGGATATGAAGCGGAGGCACCTTATGATAAAATTATAGTGACAGCTGCTGCACCCAAGATCCCGGATCCGTTGATAAAACAGCTGAAGATCGGAGGAAAGATATGTATACCTGTGGGGGAGAGATTCTTCTGTGATTTAATCCTCGGTGAAAAATTAAGTGATGGAAAACTCAGAAAGAAAAACTATGGAGGTTGTGCTTTTGTACCTCTGATAGGAAAAGAGGGATGGTAAAAAAGTTTTTATAATTTTATCTCTATCCATTCTTATGATCAGGGAAGGAAAACTCGATGAACTGAGAGAAATAATGGAATGTGTCCATAGAGTAAGAAAGGAGTCATGGAAAAGATACGAGAAAGAATATTATCCAGGGAAAGCTCTGAACTCTGATCTCACAAACTTCAACGAGGATAGAGTGAGGGAGATAATAAACTCTGATCTCAGATTTCTCTTTGTGGCTGAAGAGAATAAAATAGTGGGTGTTGTTCATGGGATGATCTATGGAGAAAGTGGATATGGAATGATTCACTGGCTTGGTGTGGATTTTAAGTATCAGAACAGAGGAATTGGAACACAACTCCTGGAAAGAGTTTTTGAATACTGTAAAAAGAGAAAAATACATAAAATCTCTCTTTACACATTTCCTGTTCTCAGAAAAGCTATAAATCTCTATCTTAAAACAGGATTTGTACCTGAAGCCTATCTGAAAAAACAGTGGTGGGGCGTGGATTTTATCCTTATGAGCAAGTGGCTGTGAAGAGAGTAAGATTTTTATATTGATAAAATATTTTATGATTATGATTGGAAGGTATAGATCGTGGTATGAAAAAAACTTTATGATCCTGGGAAAGAAACTTGCAAAGTTTAATATAACTCCCAATCAGCTCACACTTTTATCTCTTGTCCCTGCAATCTTTTCATGTTATTTTTTCTCTGAAAGAAAGATAATCTATGGATTGATATTCATGTTTCTCAGCTTTTTTGTGGATGCTCTGGATGGGAATCTTGCAAGAGCCACAGGAAAAACGACAAAAACAGGGAAAATCCTGGATCCTGTTGTTGACAGATATGTGGAGGCCCTGATAATCTTTGGAACAGCTATGGGAAGAATGTCAGAGTTCTGGATAGCATTTTACTGTCTTTTTGGAATGATCATGGCATCTTACGTCAGGGCAAGAGCTGAATCTATAAAAAAAATGAATCTGATGAGTGTGGGTATCATGGAACGTCAGGAAAAATTTCTGATACTTTTAGCAGGTATTATTTTATTCAATTTCTACACTGAGTCTTTAAATTATGCATTGCTCATAATAGGAACACTCTCTCATGTAACAGTGATACAGAGAATGCTGTATGCAAAAAAGGAGGTGGGAGAATGATAACATGTGTGGGAAATCCAGTATATGACTATATAGAGACACCTTACTACAAAACTGAGAACAGGATACTCTCCGGATGTTCCACAAACGCATGCATAGTGATGAGGAAACTGAGCATGAAAACGATACTTGTAGGTGATGTGGGAAGGGATTTTATAGAAGACTTCAAAAAGAACATGAAGGAACTCCAAGTGGAGTACTATATCAAAGAGTGTAAAGAATCTGGAGGGTTCAGTCTTAAATATTTCAATAATGGAGATAGAGAATTAAAAATACTTGGAATAGCAGGTGAAATAGATAGTTTTCCTGAAAAAATACTGAAATCTGAGGTTATAGTTCTTGCACCAATACTCCAGGAGATAAACTTTGACCTTAATGAACTGAGAGAGAAGTTCAGAGGGATCATATTTCTTGATCCTCAGGGATTTCTGAGATATGTGGAAAACGGAAAGATCTTAAGAAAGAAAAACCCAGAAATTGAAAAAATTGTCAGTCTATGCGATATTGTAAAGCCAAATGAGTATGAAGCTGAGATAATGACAGGAATCAATCCTCGAAAGAATTATAAAAGGGCTCTTGAAATTCTCTATTCATGGGGATGTAAAATTGCCATCATCACTCTTGCAGAAAAGGGAAGTGTGATCTTTGATGGAGAAGAGTTTGTGGAGATACCGCCTTACAGAACAAAACCAATTGACCCCACAGGTGCGGGGGACACATATGCAGGTGGATTTATCTTCGAGTACCTGAAAAAAAAGGATATTTATGAAGCGGGACTCTTTGCATCATGTACAGCATCGATAATGGTGGAGAACATAGGAAAAATTCCTGTTACTGAAGAAGAGGTAAGAAAAAGAGTTGAAACACTGAAATAGCGGGGAGTGGATTTGAACCACTGACCTGTGGGTTATGGGCCCACCGGGCACTCCTAGCTGCCCTACCCCGCTGTACTATATATAAAATGGGAGAGGTACTGTTTAAAAATCTTTCCATAATCGAAGTATTGTTTTATCAAAGTCTCTGTAGAAAAAATCATATAATAAATGTGTGATCCCCGGATTTAAACAGATATCTCATATCACCGAAAGATATATAAACTCCTCTTATGACAAGTAGCAAAACACGAAAAAGGTGAACATATGGATATCATAACAGTGTTGTGGATAATACTGGCGGTGGTGCTTTTTGTAGGAGAGATCCTTACACCATCCTTCTTTCTGATATGGTTCTCCATCGGCGCTGCGATATCTGCTCTCGCATCATATCTCAATGCTTCATTTACACTCCAGGGTATAATATTTTCGGCTCACTCTTTTATCTTGCGCCGTTTTCTCAGAAT
>JAGGSA010000021.1 GCA_021159325.1 Methanomicrobia archaeon
CACTCGGCAATGTCTGCAATCATCTCGTGGGCCTTCTGAACTGTGCAAAATAACAAAAAAAAAGAGATGATCAGACTACAATAAACAAATTTCTATATAATCCTATTTTCATATGTACATATAATAAATTTTTAAAGCAAAATAATTTATACCCCTATGAAGCATACTATATAACAAGGTTTATAAAACAAAAGAGTGAAGAATAGAAGAGCACAGTAAAGGAAGATCATGATCATTATGGTAGGTGATCTTATGAAAACTAAAAAAAGTTTAGTTGAAGAGATGATAACACAGAAAAAAGCAGGTATTACCCTGAAAAATGAAATAGGGACTACTAAATACATAATTCACGCTGAAATGTCAGCTAATGGAATGGTAGAGAGACCCGATGTCGTTGGTGCTATATTCGGTCAGACTGAAGGACTCCTCGGGGAGGAACTGGATCTCAGAGAACTACAGAAAACAGGCAGAATAGGAAGAATAAAAGTAACTGTAAATCCTCAGAAGGGTAAAACTACAGGTACAATAACTATCCCATCCAGTCTGGATATGGTGGAGACAGCTATCCTTGGGGCATCTCTGGAAACAATAGACAGGATAGGGCCATGTGAAGCCAAAATAAACGTTTTGAAGATAGAGGATGTGAGATCCACAAAGAGATCTTATGTCGTGGACAGGGCCAAGGAGATACTTAAGAGTATAATGGATGAGCAGCTACCAGAAACAGCAGAAATAACTGAAGAAGTGAAAAAAGCAGTTAGAGTTCAACAGATTACAAAATATGGGAAAGACAATTTACCCGCAGGTCCGAATGTTAAGGATTCCGATGCCATAATAGTAGTTGAAGGAAGAGCCGATGTTCTCAATCTGCTGAGAAATGGAATTAAAAATGCAATTGCTGTGGAGGGAACCTCAGTTCCAGATACAATAATAGAACTGAGCAAACAGAAAACTGTTACAGTATTCGTGGACGGAGATAGAGGAGGAGAGCTCATACTCAGAGAACTGATAGATGTTGCAGATATAGATTATATGACAAGAGCTCCACCTGGAAAAGAAGTGGAAGAGCTTTCCAAAAAGGAGATAATCACGGCATTGAGAAATAAAGTTCCTGTGGAACAGGCCATAACAGAGATGGGAGAAACATCCAAAAAGGAAGAGAAGCATGAAGATACAGAGATCTATGAGTATGGAGAATACATAGAAAAACTACCCGGGACACTGGATGCCTATCTCCTCGACGAAAACAAAAGAGAGATAGCCAAAGTATCGGTGAGAGATCTTATAGATACTGTAAAGAACAGTGAAAATATTCACACAATAATATTTGATGGAGTTATTACCCAGAGGCTTGTTGATGTGGCATGCAACAAAAATATAAAGAGAATAATCGGAGTCAAAGTTGGAAACATAAACAAAAAACCATTGGGCATGGAGATCCTTTCATTTAAAGGATAGCTTTATTTTAATTTTTTCATTCTTTCTTCTTTATATTCTTTTAGGAGATCGTTGAGCCACTGTTCTTTTTTCTCTGCAGCTTTTATCCTCGCATCACTCAGCCATTTAGAGTATGCCTCATCAAACTCCTTTTTATTCACCGCACCAAAGTTTTCAACTATCTTCGTATCCACAGTGAGCATCGGTATCTCCTCATTTTCAAAGACTTTTCTGGCGTTGTATGACATTCTCTCTATATTTTCAACTATCAATGCCTTTATCTTCTTTTCTACCAGTAATTCAGCTGTGCTTCCTCCGCCACCACTCGGATCTTTTATGTATATAATATCTCCTTTTTTAATTTTAAATTTTTTATCAAGGTTGTTTATCTCTTCTTTTGTGAAATAATCCAGTATTTTTACTGTGTATGCTTCTTCCGATAATTCCATAGCCCTTATACCTTTCAAATCCCTGATTATCTTCTGAAGTTCCAGAATTTTTTCTTCTTTCAAGCTTATTTCCCTCATCAATGTCTTTATCATTCTTTCCTTTTGCTGGATTACCTCAGACTTTTTTATCTCCATATCCATTTCATTGAGTATTTCCATGTTTTTTCTTTTTAAAAAAGCTATTTTCTCTTCCATAATTCTTATTCTTTCCAGAAGCTCCTTATTGTATTCCTTCATTCTCTCAAGAGCTATTTTCTCAGGATTTTCAACTTTTTTAGTGAGTTCTACCTCTTTTTTTTCAGTAACTTTCTCTTCTGGTTTTTCTTTTTTTGTCAATACGTCAACAGCGTTTTTCACAGTATGATTTCTCAGTACCAATGTTTTAACAGCTGTGCTGAGGTTTTTTACACCGAGTTCCTCAAGTCTTGCATCTATATTTTCAAACTTTGCCCTGTAGTGGTCAAAGGCCTTTATAGCAGAGGCAAGTGCATCTCTCTCATGAGCATTTTTAACAGGATACTCCTTTGTGAGTTCATTTTTTTCTTTTATGGAGAGAGACACGGATGGTGAAAAGACTTTACACTGGAAAGAGCTTGAAACCTTATCCACAGTCTGATGTATATTATGAACATCTGTTGCAATTATAACAGGGATTCCAAATTTTGAGAGAAACTCCACTATATTATCAACTGAAAAATTCTTAAAACTGGAAACATTCATTATCTCTCCTTCCAGATCCATTATTGCTATTCCAACTGTTGTTCCTGGGTCTATACCTACTATAAGATTCTTCACCATTAAGTTTTTATTTTCGGGATTTATATTTTTTATGATGTTTTACGCTGTTTTTGTTCAGCCTGAATCACCGGGGAATATAGGAAGTCTTGCAAGAGTGATGAAAAACTTTGATATAGAGAAACTCATCCTTGTAGATCCCTGTGAGATAAATGAGGAGACCTATAAGTTTGCTGTCCATGCCAAGGATATTGTGGATTCTGCTATAATAGTTGATACATTTGAAGAAGCACTGAGTTTACTGGATTTTGCAATCGGAACTACAAGTGTCTATGGTGGAAAGCACAGCGTTTATAGAATCTCTCTGACGCCCGAAGAGATGGTAAAGAATATAACAGATGAGGGAAACATAGGGATCGTGATAGGTAGAGAAAGTAACGGACTTAAAAATGAGGAACTTCTTAAATGTGATCTTCTTGTCACAATTCCCACCTCCAGAAAATATCCTGTGATGAACGCTGCCATGGCAGCTGGAATAATATTTTATGAGATCTACAAAACTGGAAAAAAAACCAAAGGAAAATTGAGTAAATTAGAAAAAACACTTTTGATAGAGGATTATAATAAAATAGTGGACATTGTAGAAAAAAGAGAGTATAAAAATAAAATTGCCAAGCTTATATTCAACAGAGTTATAAGCAGAAGCTTTATAACATCCAGAGAGAGCCATACACTCAAAGGTGTTTTCAGAAAGGTTTTAAAAAAATTAGATTGAAAAATACTCTGAGATTTCTGCTTTAAGGCTTCTATATGTTGATTCTGCAAAGGATCTTGCATTCTGTATTAAACTTTCATATTTTTTTATCTCTGCAACTTCTTCTTCCCATATTTTACTGAAATCAATCTCTTTTTTTCTCATGATGGAATATGCAAGAGTCCATGCCCTTGGAACGGTCTCTATATTGTATCCCCCGCCTCCAAGTCCTATCCATCTCTCTGAGAGTTTTTCCATTCTTATGAGGATCTCCCTGTATCCCTTTAGACTCAGGCTCAGGTGCGAGAGAGGATCAAGATAATGTGCATCTATTCCCAACTGAGTAACGATGAGTTCAGGTTTAAACTCTTCCATTATGGGGATAACTATCCTTTCAAACATATCAAGATAGATATCATCTGATGTGAAGGGAGCTAAAGGAATGTTTACCGTTGTTCCCTTTCCCTCTCCTGTGCCTATCTCCGCTGTATCTCCTGTTCCTGGAAACAGGAATTTTCCAGCCTCATGCATGGAGACAAATAGAACTCTCGGATCTGAGTAAAAAGCCTCCTGAACTCCATCACCGTGATGTGCATCGATGTCTATATATCCGATTCTTCTATATTTTTGAAGAAGTTTCTTTATAAGGATGACACAATCATTAAAAACACAGAATCCAGATGCTTTATTCCTTTTTGCATGATGCAGGCCTCCTGAGATATTAAAAGCTCTGTGATAATCAGCGCACTGAATGGATGCACCCACATAGTATAATGAAGATTCAAACATATTATCAAATACAGGGTTATCCACAGTCCCAAACCCATAGATCTCAAGATCCTTTCCTGTCTTTACAGCTTCTATATACTCCTTTGAATGTGCCAGAGAGAGATCCTCTTCAGAGGCAGGTTTTCCTTCGACATAGAAATCAAGGAGATCGTATTTTACGATCATGTCATATGTTTTTTTAAGTCTCACGGGCTTCAGGGGGTGGTTTTTCCCGAGGTCATATTTCATGAAGTTTTCTGTGTATATGAAAGCAGTCTTCAAATTTTTCACCTCAGGAGTTCGTCTATATCATCCTGGTCTCTTATCTTCAGCTCTATTCCCTCCTCTTTACATTTTTTTTCTAATTCTTCAATAAATACACCCTTTCCCTTTACCTTCTTTGGCTCTCCATTCACCGTTATATGCGTCTTTGAGACACCGCATGTGGGTGAGCCTTCTATCCCCACAAATCCAAGGATCTGATATCTGTTTTTTGAATACAGTTTATAGATCTCCAAGAGATACTCTATAATATCCCTGCAGTACTCTCTGTACTCCTCTGTATCATAAAACTCTTTGTTCATGGGGGGTCTGTTCACACCGTATAAAAGTTCCGGACACGGAGCCTGAATAATCCCGACATCATTTTTGAGTATCTTCTCAACTATCCCTTCATAGTATGCCTTATGTTTTGCAGAGGTCAGTGCCTTTGAATTGGTATTTATCAGACAGTGGGAAACAAAAATAATTTTTCTACTTCTTTTCATTTTTTCACCTGTGATCTTTATCTTCTATATCTCCACTCTCTGGATATAAATATGTCCCTCAAAATCTTTCTATCTCTCTCCAACTCTCCCCCTTTTATCTCTCATAAAGCCAGTGAACATGATGATAATACCCAATACAGCAATATAAAGACTCCTTCTGATACAATCCTTTACATCTCCTTCATTCATTACAGAATACTCAAAATCTGAGTCTTTTCCAGATGTATTTTTTATAACAAATGTATAAAATCCTGTTTTTTTGATATTAAATTTTACCATACCTTCATCTTTCAGATCTATTTTTTTCATGTAGCTGATCTTCTCTGTGCGTAAGAGGTCTTCTGTCTGTTCTCTGTTCAGTATAAAGAGTTCCCCTTTATATCCTTCTTCCGCACTGTAGTAAAACTTGTTCTCACCAAAAAAAAAGGTAATGTGTCTCGGCATATATGCTTCCTTTTTCTGAAGGGAATCCAGGGCTCAGATTTGCAGACCATACTCCTCTCATCTCAAAATTCAAAAACAGTGTCAGGCCAATGAGGAAAATGATAAATCCAATTCTTTTCATCATTTCACCTCAAAATATCTTGTATAATATATAAAACTTATAAGAAACAGTGTTATGGATGCAATCACAGGGAAATATATCGTTTTCAACGCATCGAGATATGGGATATGGTATATTATCTCACCGTTCTTAACAGATGTTGTTCCTGTAAAGAATATCTCCCAGATCTCTCTTAAGAATGAAGACGGTGCAATTTTTATCTTTGCAGCCATGGAGTCGAATGTATGAAGAACGAAAAAGCTTCCTATGAAAGACAATGAGGTATTTTTTGAAAAAACTGCTATGGCAGTTGCCACGGAAGAAGCAAAAAGTATCAATACTGCCAGAGTTAATGCATAAGCAAGGATGAATGGAGATAGTGCTGTGACGGTAATATAATCCAGATCCATAAAAACAGCAAAACCTATCCCCACAAATAAAAATGTTAGAAAGATCACGGCAAAACAGCCAGCGAACTTTGAGACAAAATAATCCCTTCTCTTCACAGGGTAGGACATGTATATTTTCGTCAGATTGGTATCAAGTTCATAGGCAAAGGATATGGTAAAGAGCAGTGATGCCAGAAGGTATATTATTGTTCTTGAGTTTACAAAGTTGTCTGTGACAGTACGGTACACAAACTGCCCTATTTGACTGTGAAAAGATGATATTGTTAACATTCCATTCTGGATTGTGCAGAAAGAACCGAATATAATCCGTATAAATCCTATCTGGAACACAGCAAACACAATGATAATCTCAAGGATGGGAAATTTCAGAAGATTTTTTAACTCCCACTTCATGATCTCTCTCATTTAGATTCCTCCATCACCCTCTTAAAGAGATACTCAAGATCTGGTCTTATTTCTTCAAGACCGTAAAGAATGACTCCTTCCCTTATAATTTCCATTAATCTCTCATGAAAATCTTTTCTATAGATATAAATATAATCTCCTTTAATTTCTCCTCCTATTCTTTCTACTATTTTTTCATTATCTGAAGATTTTATTCTATAATAGACTTTACAGTACTTCTCCATCATTTTATCTATCTTTCCATAATCCAGAACGACTCCATCATTGATAACTATTACAGAATCGCAGACTCTCTCTAACTCTGATAAAATATGTGTGCATACAAGAAAATTTGTTCCATTCTCCCTGTGAAACTTCTTTATGATCTCCAGGAACTCTATTCTACCGAGCGGATCAAGATTGCTTGTAGGCTCATCAAGAATAACTAACTCCGGATCCCCCAAAAGAGCCTGAGCAAGACCAAGTCTCTGAGACATTCCAGCAGAGTACTCTCCTATCTTTCTATCCAGTGCTTTTTCTATTCCGACATCTTCAGCTTTTCTTTCTATATCTCTCAGATCGATATTTTTCAGTTTTCCCACGTACTCCAGGAACTCTCTCCCTGTAACTCTTCCAGGAAACCTCGAGTTCTCATGAAGAACTCCTATCCTCTTTTTTATTTCATAACTTTTTTCCTGACAGTTCATTCCGAATATATACGCCTCTCCATATGAAGGCTTTATCAGATCTAAAAGAATTTTTATAGTTGTGGATTTACCAGCACCGTTTGGACCTATCAGT
Organism: Methanomicrobia archaeon; assembly: GCA_021159325.1. Classification (GTDB taxonomy): domain Archaea; phylum Methanobacteriota_B; class Thermococci; order Methanofastidiosales; family B48-G16; genus B48-G16. The sequence continues at coordinate 7,050 of JAGGSA010000021.1, forward strand.
CCATATATTCCTTCCTCCATCGTGAAATCTATACCCCTCAAAGCCTCTGTCTCTCCATAAAACTTCATCAACTCCCTTACTTCTAAGAGCATGAGAGAGTTGTGGATAAGTTTATTTAAATAATTTTCGGTCTCATTGGTGTTATTGGAATTAGTTTATGTTATTATATTGATTATTTACTCAATAAAAAATCATTCTCACCGAAAAATTTTTATATATGAAAGATCAATGGTATAGTAAGTTCTTTGATGATCAGAGGGAGAAGGACGAAGAACTGAAGGAGGTGATAAATGAAGAGGAAAACAGGAGCACTGCTCCTCGCTGGAATGATAATGACTACGGTAGCTGTGGTGATGGCTTGGGACATGATAGATTCACACAGAGACATAGGTTCCAATAGAT
>JAGGSA010000121.1 GCA_021159325.1 Methanomicrobia archaeon
TTCTACCTTTACAACAAGATCATACTCCCCATAGACTATATAAGCTTCTTTCACCTCTTTGAATTCTTTAAGCTTCGTCTGGACTTCTTTTTCCTTTCCTACCTCTGTCACACAGAGAATATATGCTACTACCATAATTACATATTGTTTTTCAGAGTATTTAAATTTTTTGTGGGATTCATTTTCTGAAGATGAGCCATCCAATCTTTGTTTTTATCAGAATATATTTTCCTTTTATTTTTTCGCCATGAATATCAATATCTATCTCAGTTTCTGTCCATTTTTCCTCTTCATAGTACCCTTTATCCCATATCTCCACTTTTCCTGCACCATATCCTTCCTCTATAACACCTTCAAAGTTTGCATAATCTATGGGATGGTCTTCTACAGGTATTATCAATCTTTTTACTCCTTTTTTCTCAGGAATACCCTTTGGTACTGCCCAGCTCTTTAAAACTCCGTTCTTTTCCAGCCGAAGATCATAGTGAAGGTGGGATGCATAATGTTTCTGAACAACATAGATCTTTTTCATAGAGGCTCCTGCTTTTTTTTAAAAATTAATATTTTTCTCTTTAATCTTATCTTCTCCCGAAAAATTTAAATATATAGAAATTTAAATAATTCATGGAGTATAAGAGGGAAGTAAAATTTGTGTTTTATCTGTGGGGGATACTGCTTGTAATTGGCATTATCTATGATCTCCTTCCCCTTACAGGAATTGGTGTACCCGAGGATTTTCATGATCATGTTTTCATTGTGTGGTCTGTTCAGAATATTCTTGTAGGCATCCTTGTTCTCAGTCTTATTATTTTTGCGTATAAAGGAAAAGACTGGGCTTATTATGGAGCCATGATAATCTTAGGCTATATGTTTATATCAGGACTCATTATTCTTGGAAATAATCTTATAAATTTTTATCTGGGAAATCTATCAATGAATACAGATATGTATGTGCTTAGTTTTTTATGGCCGTCACTCACTACAATTTTAATAGGAATCCTTTTTTACGTTCTTTACAGGTACAGAAAAAAAGAGATACTGCTGATGATCAAAAACTATCATAAATTGACAGAAGTTATTCTTCCATTATGGTGTGTATTTTCCATCATAAAAATTATCAACAGAGTTTGTTATATGTATCGTACGAGAAATTATCTTGATCTTTTTAAAAATGAGCCTTATTTCAGTGTATTGTGTACTATCACATACTTATTAATCCTCATTTTCGCCATATTCGTATACAGAAGAGAAAAATGGGCATATTATGGTTTCATGATCGCTCTGGGATCTGGTCTTATAATTGAATTATGGAAATTATATGAATATATCAGTAACTTTGGGATTGATACTGTGCAGATGGTATTGCCAAAAGTTGGGACAATTTTTGCCTTGATTCTCTCACTTCATATTTTATACAAACAGAGGATCAATGATGTTTTCAGCTCTTAAACATCTTTTGGGAGAAAATGTTCGTAAAACTTTAACACTCAAAGCCTCTTCACAAAGTACTCCTCAGGAACTCTATCATTTATTATCTCCACACCCTCCTTCATGAGTATCCTTTTTTTCATCTCAAGTCCGCCACCATATCCTCCAAGCTTTCCGTCTGTATTGACCACTCTGTGACATGGTACCAAGAGAGGAACAGGATTTTTCTTCATTGCATTACCAACAGCTCTATATGCCTGAGATCCCAGAGCATCGGCAATCTGTTTATAGGATGCCACCTTTCCCTTCGGGATCTTTGATGCAAGAGTATAAACTTTTTTTTCAAACGCAGTACCTCTAAGAACAAAGGGGTATTCAAAGGATAGCCCATAGTATATCCAGGAATTCACTTTTCTTGCCAGATTGTCAGCTTTTTTTGATCTTATATAACTCTTCTTTATCAATTTCATTATATTTTCTAAATAATCGGGAAGAACTATTCTGGTAATTTTGACATTCATTATAACACAAGAATAGAGTTCCTTCCTTTTCTCAATTTTAACTCTATCAATCCCATAGTACATATGTATTTTACCTGTTTTTTATATAAAAACTTTTCACTCCTTTAAAAGAACACCGTTTACAACACCATGCTGCCCCGGTCTTGATGTTATCCTTGCCTTTCCTATCTCTGTCTGTATTATCGCACCCTTTGTTAAAATATTTCTTCTCGTAAACTGCTTATTGGCTTTATTTTCTTCTACATTTAATATCTTGACTTTTTTTATACCTTCAGGAGTACTTATATTTGCATACAATGCTGATTTTAATTTTATTTTTCTATTTCCTCCCATTACTCTGATTATCTTCTTTTTTTCTTCGCCTATTTTTGTGAATATGGGTTCTTTTCCCATCTCATATTTCCTTTTACCTCTGGATCTTATATATTTTCCTCCAGTTTTTTTTCTTCTTGATCTTCCCTGATAAATGCCCATGATCTCACCATTTTAATAGAACTGAAAATTGTTTATAAAGTTTTCTATAAATTATCTATATGGATCATTATTTCTTGGAAAAGCAGAAGTCAGAACATGAGATATTAAAGATAACGGAGAATATAAGAGGAATTGAATTTTCTTTTTTGACAGATAGAGGAGTATTTTCGAGGAAAAAAGTCGATAAGGGTAGTAAACTCCTTGCAAAATCCATTGAGGCAAAGAAAGAGGACACGCTTCTTGATATAGGATGTGGATATGGTGTTGTTGGTATAGTTCTATCGAAATTCGTAAAAAACGTTTATATGATAGATATAAATAGGAGAGCTGTCACATTAACGAAAAAAAATGTGGTATTGAATGGATGCACCAATGTCAGTGTACTGAAAAAAGATTTCTTCAAACTTGAGATAAGAGGATTTGACATCATAGCTACAAATCCTCCCTTTAGAATGGGGAAGGAGTATGTTTTCAGAATAATAGAGAAAGTTCCAGAGTTTTTAAAGGATGAAGGAAGATTTTATATGGTTGTCAGAACAAAACAGGGTTCCAAAAACTATGAAGAAAAGATTGCAGAGATCTTCGGAAAGAGTGAAACAGTTGATAGGGAAAGTGGTTACAGAGTTTTGAAGGGAGTAAAATGTTAGGGTTAAAAGTTAGAAAGATAGATGGAGAAGAAACAAGGAAAAAGCTTATTCAGAGAGGGATTCTGGATAGGAGATACAGGATTAAAAATCTTGGAGATTATTTAGTCTTTCCTATAAGTAAAAGGATTGATGGCGATATTGTAGAGATGGAGTTTGAATTACTGGAAAAAAGGGATAGGTACGATTTTAAGTTTGAGATGATCGGTGATATTGCCATAATAGAGGATAAGTATGATCCTTCAATATTGAAAAGGAAAAATATAAGATCTGTTTACAGAAAAACAGGAGATACAGAGGGAATTTACAGAATAAAGAAGTATGAATATGTGGCGGGTGAAAAAAATACTGAAACAATACATAAAGAGTATGGATGCAGATATATGCTTGATATAAGAAAGGTGTACTTCAATCCAAGGCTCGCAACAGAGAGATACAGGATAGCTGAAAAAGTTAGAGATGGGGAGAGGATACTTGATATGTTTGCAGGAGTTGGTCCATTTTCAATCCTCATTGCGAAAAAGAAGAACGTGGAGATTCACAGCATAGATATAAATCCAGATGCTTTTTACTATCTGAAAAAGAATATCGAGATTAACAAAGTTAGAAATGTTTTTCCTTATCTGGGAGATTGCAGAGAGATTGTTAAAGAACTACCGGATTTTGACAGAATAATAATGAATCTCCCAAAGTCCTCCCTTGATTTTATGGATACAGCTCTAAAAAAGATAAAAAAGAATGGGATAATACATCTTTACTCCATAAAACAAAAAGAAGAAATAAAATATAATGTGATTGATATCCAGAAGGTGAAATCTTACTCTCCCAGGGTATATGTCTGGAGATACGATATCAAACCTTGATACTTTTCCATCTCCCCCTTCTGAACCTTATATAGAATAACAATCCTCTCACTACCGTCTCAACACTCATTGCAATCCATGCACCTATGAGACCGTATCCCATCACAACACCAAAAATATAGGCCATCGGTATTCTTACACACCACTCTGAGATCCCTGTTATTATCATCGGAAAAACAGTATCCCCAGCGCCCTTTAATGCTCCGGAAAGAACAAAGGTGATCGCAAGCAGAGGCTCTGAAACAGCGATTATCATGAGACATGGAACAGCAAGTTTTATAACATTCGGGTCACCTGTGAATAATCTCACGAAGTATTCGGGAAATATCAGGAACATCACTCCCATAAATCCCATGACAAGGAGTGCCATCTTCAGAGATTCATATGCACTTTTCTCTGCCCTATCTGGTTTCAAAGCACCGAGATTCTGACCAACAAGTGTCGTTGCTGCGATGGCAAAACCAAAACCAGGCATAAAAGAGAAACTCTCAGAACGAAGAGCCACCTGGTGTGCCGCTATTGCGTATGTTCCAAAGGAAACAACGATCATTGTATAGACTATACCAGCGCTTGAGTTTATCAGATTTTCACCGGATGCAGGAAATCCTATCCTGATTATCTTTTTTATTATTGAAAAATCGAGTTTATAATAGAATCTCAGTTTTATTCCTCTTTTTCCTGAGAGAAGGAGATAAAAACCTATGCTTATTCCTATTCCCCGTGAGACCACAGTGGCTATTGCAGCACCCCTTACACCGAGAAAGGGAAATCTCCATATTCCAAAGATAAGAAAGTAGTTCATAATAATGTTCAGGATATTTATGAATGTCATCAGATACATGGGGGTTTTTGTGTCTCCAGCTCCACGGAATATTGCATTTATTATGAAGGTAATAAAGACTGTGAAGATCCCTAAAAACATTATCTGGAGATAATCATATCCTATGGATACAACGAGATCCTCAGCACCCAGAACTTTGATAAAGAGATCCCCATAAAAGAATCCAGGGATACCGATCAGGAGAGAGAGTATTATTCCAAAGATGATCGACTGTTCTGAAACAAGTGTTGCCTTTTCTTTATCTCTCGCCCCTACGTATCTTGCCACCAACGCAGTTGTTCCTATTCCAACGCCCGAGATCAACCCCTGAAATAAAAAGACGATCTGTCTCCCCAGTCCAACAGCGGCAAGTTCATCAGCCCCGAGTCTTCCAACCATTGCAATATCTGCAATCCCAACAACCATCTGAAGAAGCATTGTGATAACAGCAGGCCATGCCAGATGAGTTACATTCTTCCTTATGCTTCCAGAGGTCAAATCTTGCATAGATGTACAGAGATGCTTTTATTTATAAAGATTATGATCAGTTTTTACTATTAAAAAAAGAATAAAAAGGTAAAAGATCAGCCTTTTACCTGTTTCTCAAGCTCCGTAACACTCTCTGGATTGAGAAGTGTTGTGGTGTCTCCAACTGGTTCTCCGTGGACAAGACTTCTGAGAATCCTTCTCATTATCTTTCCACTTCTTGTCTTTGGAAGTTCTCCAAAGAATATATTTTCTGGTTTTGCAGTGGGACCGATCTTTGTCCTTACAAGATTGATAAGCTCTTTTTTCAGTTCTTCTGAGGGTTTGTATCCTCCCTTGAGAACTACAAAAGCAACAGGAACCTCTCCTTTGATCTCATGAGGTGCACCCACTACAGCTGCCTCTGCAACTGCCTCATGCTCTGTCAGCACTCCTTCCACCTCTGTCGTTGATAGCCTGTGCCCAGCTACCTTCATAACATCGTCCACTCTCCCCGTGATCTTTATAACTTTGAGTTCCTTGTCATACATCATTGATCCATCGTTTGTGAAGTATATCCTGTCGCCGTATTTGGACCAGTAAGTTTCTTTGTATTTCTCTGGATTCTTCCATACTCCTCTCAGCATTCCAGGAGCAAATGGAGCCAAATGCACAAGATATCCTGAGTATCTCTCCTCTGTTATCTCCTTTCCCTCTTCATCGTATATGGCAAACTTCGTTCCAGGAATAGGTTTTCCTGCGACACCAGGTATGAATGGTCCTATTCCCGGTAAGGAGTTTATGAGTGTTCCTCCTGTCTCTGTCTGCCACCAAGTATCTATTACAGGGCATCTTCCTCCTCCTATCTTGTTAAAGTACCAGTACCATGAATCTCTGTCTATGGGCTCTCCCACAGTTCCGAGGATTCTCAATGTGGAGAGATCATGTTTTTCTACCCATTCATCTCCAAATTTAATGAACATTCTTATGGCTGTGGGGGCTGTGTAGAGAACTGTTACTCCGTACTTCTCTATTATATCCCACCATCTGTCTGGATTGGGATAATCCGGTGCACCCTCGTAGATCAGTATCGTTGCTCCCAGAGCGAAGGGACCGTAACAGTTGTAAGTATGACCCGTGACCCATCCAACATCTGCAGTGCAGAAGAAGATATCCTCATCATGAAGATCAAAGTCCCATTTTGTTGTCCAGTATGCCTGCGTGAGGTATCCTCCTGTCTCGTGTATGACACCTTTTGGCTTTCCTGTTGTTCCTGAGGTATAAAGTATGAAAAGTATATCCTCACTGTCCATAACTTCTGGCTCACAGTAGTTTTCGACATCCTTTACAGCATCTTCCCACCATATATCTCTGTCCTTATTCATCTCAGTGTTTATTTTTTCTCCAAGTCTTTTTACAACAATAACGTGTTCTACCTTCGTTCCTTTTACAGCCTCATCTGCGTTTTTCTTTAAGCTGAGGGGTTTTCCTCTTCTGTAGTATCCATCTGCTGTGATAAGGATCTTGGCTTCTGCATCTATCAATCTTGCCTTTAATGAATCAGAACTGAAAGCTGAGAAAACAACACTGTGGATCGCTCCAATCCTTGCACATGCGAGCATTGCAATAACGACCTCAGGGATCATGGGGAGATATATACCCACTCTATCTCCCTTTTTCACTCCGAGCTTTTTGAGTGCATTTGCAAATTTATTCACCTCTCTGTAGAGATCGTAGTATGTCAGTACCCTTGAGTGTTCTTCGGTAAGCTCAGGTACCCATATCAATGCCGCCTTATTCTTTCTCCACGTTTTTATATGCCTATCAAGGCAGTTGTAGGATGCATTTATCTTCCCTCCTACAAACCATTTGTAGTAGGGAGGATTCCATTCAAAATTCTTTTTAAAGTTGTCATCAAACCAATCGAGACCTTCTTTCGCTCTATCTACCCAGAATTTTTCTGGATCTTTCAGGGCTTCTTCATATATGCTGGGGTCACTCTCCCATGCTATTTTTTTCATCTCTTCAGAAGGCCAGAAGACGTCTTCCCTTTTTGGATCCTTTTCTACCCATTTTACGTTTTTCATCGTTAGTACCTCCATGTACTAATTTTTTATTTAATTGTCGATAGGAAAAATTCTATTTAAATGTTTTGTGGTGGAGAGGTTTCATCCCTATCTCATTGCATTTT
>JAGGSA010000022.1 GCA_021159325.1 Methanomicrobia archaeon
TCATAATGAGTCTTTCAATTAGAAATGGAAAAATTTACCCTGTGAAGGTAAAAGATGTGGATAGAGAATATACATACCCTGATATTAGACCTAAAAAGATGGAGATAGACGTAAATTATACAAACAGGATTCTTGGGATTAATTTAAGTCTTGAAGAAATTGTAAATTTCTTAAAAAGAATGAGGTATGGTATAGAGGGAAGAAATATTCTGATTCCTGCATACAGAGCAGATATAATGCATAAAATTGATATTGTGGAAGATGTGGCTATCGCCTACGGATTCAATAACTTCAAGCCTGAGATTCCAAATATATCCACAATAGCTGAGGAAGATCCATTTGAAAAGTTTATAAGAATGATAAGGAACTTAATGACAGGATTTCAACTTATGGAAGTGAAAAACTATATTTTGACAAATAAAAAAGATTTATTCGAAAAAATGGATATGAAAGAAGAAAAAATAGTGGAGATGCAGAATGCTTTGACTGTAGATTATAATGTCCTGAGAAACTATTTAATACCAGGGATAATGCGTGTATACTCTATAAATACTCATTATGAATATCCACAGAACATATTTGAGATCGGTGAAGTTTTCAGAGTTGAAAATGATACAGTAAGAGAAGAAACAAATCTTTGTGTTGGAATATCCCATGAAAAAGCCAATTTTACAGAATGCAAAGAAATTCTGAATTCATTTTTCAAAAATCTTGATATAAAATATGAGATAGAAGAAAAAGAAAAAAAATATTTCATAGAGGGCAGAGCTGGAAGTATTTTAATAGATGGAAATGAAATCGGATACATAGGTGAGATTCATCCGAGGGTATTATCAAAATGGAGCGTAGGTATGCCTGTTGCAGTTTTTGAGATAAATCTAAATAGAATCCATGAGTTATTCAGGTTTTAAATATGGTCACCATACTGCAAAAACAATTACACCTATCACGCCTATGATAAAAGCAGTATAAAATGTAATCTCGTCTCCTGTACTTCCCCACTACGGAAGAAGGAGTACCACCACTCCAGCGTGCTAAACGGCCAGTAGGAAGGAGTTTTTTCAATCATGGGTTCATATAACAAAATAAAAAAATATTTAAATAATCCCCAAAATATAAGAATATGAAAAAAATTGTGCCTCTGATAATAATAATGATCTTTGTGCTGGGATGCATAGGTGAAAAACAGGAGACACCTGAAAAACCCCAGACGCCTGAGAAGCCTCCATTGCCTCCCAATGGGACACCTTCCCAGACGACCCCGACAGTCCCTCCTACCACATCCACTCCAACCACTACATCGCCTCCAGTTCTTGGAAAAATACTCAATCCTGTTTTCAGAGATAAGATGTGGTCAAAGTACAGATACAGATACAACGGAGAGGAAAATGAGATTATATGGAAATTCTTCGACGATGGAGATACCTATGTCTTTGAGTATGAGATCAGGATGGAGGAAGAAAACTCCATAGTACAGGTGTGGTACAAAAGAGTGGAAAATCCTCAGGAAACAGAGCCAATAAAGTATGTAATGAAGATGGAAGGAGTAGTTTTCTGTAGAAGTGTAACGACATTTTCCAATCCTGCCGAGAACTACACACCAGAAAAGTATGAAAACTACAAAATAATAAGAGAGGACAAATACACAACACCCACAGGAAAGACGGTGAAAGTTCTCATTGTCTCTGATGGGAAAACAGAGCTATGGTTTTCTGACGAAGTACCTTTCTCCATTGTGAAGGTTATAGATGAAGATACTTCTATAATCCTTGAAGATTTCGGATTTGATGCAAAAAGAAAGATATCAAGGGAAGAAGGAGAAAACTGTATCTCAATGTGATCAGAAACTTATGACACCGGGAACCTTCGGGAACAGTGTGGCTTCCTCCACAGACTCCAGACCACAGATAAATCTTGTGAGCCTTTCGAGTCCTATACCAAATCCAGCAGTAGGCTTTATCTTTCCAGATCTCAGGATATCGAGATAATCTCTGAAATCTTCAGGATCAAGTCCAAGATCTATGATCTTCTTCCTCACTTTTTCATACTCATACTCGCGTTCCCCTCCGGAAGAAGCCTCTCCAAATCCATCAGGATAAATCAGATCAAAATCTCTGAGAAATTCTGGGTTTTTTTCATCTGTTTTGTCATAGAATCCTCTTGAACCATAGGGATACTCTGTTATCCACACAAAACAGTCTTCAGAAACTTCTTTTTCCATATCACATGGTATTTCCTCTCCATATTCAATTCCATATTTTGAAACAATTTCTTTGTATGAATATTCCTTGAAATCCATATTGAACTCTCTCAATTTGATTTTTTTACCCACATTTTTTATAATCTCCCTGAAGAGATCCTCTGCGATCTTCATAACATCCCTGTAACTGGAAAATGCTACCTCCACCTCTATCTGTCTGAACTCTGATAGATGTTTCTTTGTTTCTCTTCTTTCTTTGCTCTCCAGCCTCACATTGGGGGATATGGAAAAGACCTTTCCATAAACAGAGGCAGCAAGCTGTTTATGAAAGATCATGCTGCTCGTTACCTTCATCCTTTCACCATAGTAATCTATGGATGCTATCTCAGCACCTCTGAGACCCGGATCTGTAACACTTGAGATTATAGGAGACTGTATCTCTAAAAAATCTCTCTCCCTGAAAAACCTTCTTGTTGCATCAAGGATATAGTTCTGTACAGTTATGACTTCTTTTTTTGCGATCATGAATTTTAATTTAACAGTCCTATTAATAAAATTTTCGCATAAAAAGATGAATTTTTTACAAGAACAGTTAACTTTATAAATGAAAAAGTGTAATATTTTTATATGATGGATGAGAAGGATAAACTTATACTTGAAGAACTTCAGGAAAATTGCAAGACACCCATGAAGGAGATAGCAAAAAAACTCAGCATGCCTGTCTCAACGATATATCTCAGGATAAAAAAGCTTGAGAAGAAGGGTGTTATAAAAGGATATACCTCCATCGTTGATGGTAGATATACAGGAAAAGGAACAACAGCCTTTATTCTTGTCTCCTTTGTTTCAAGACTCCCTGGAATAAACCACAATCTATCCCAGAGAGATATAGCAGAAAAGATCGCAAAATTTCCCGAGGTGCAGGAGGTGCATATCATCTCAGGAGACTGGGATATTCTGATAAAGGTAAAGGGGAAGGATACAGAGGAGATAGGAAGATTTGTAGTTGATAAACTGAGAGGCATTGAAGGTATAGATAAAACTTTAACATGTATGGTTTTTGGAACTGCGAAGGAAACATTGAAGATATCACTGTAGCTTTTTCTTTACCACATTTTTCAGGAACTTTGAATTCGGTATTATGATCTTTTCTCCTTTTGTTTTTATGGTGGTGGACACAAGGCCTATATTATCCACAACCCCCTCATTTCCGTCTATCTCTATCATGTCCCCTATCTTGAACGGTGTATCATGGATCAGATGAAATCCTGCAGCCATATTTGGGGCTATCTCCTTAAGAGCTATGATCAGTGTTATGCCAAGAGCCATCAGGACAATCGTAATTCCTATAATAAGGACATCTGTTCTGATCTTTATCTGGCTCAATGCTATTATGATCACTATGGCATAGATTATGTATCTTGTGAGATTCCCCATGATCCAGTACTTTGGAACTTTTAGCTCTTCGCATGTATATCTCACAATACCGGCTGCTTTGTCCCCTATTATAATTCCAAGAACTATGATGATCATGGCAAATACGATATTCGGGAGATATGTAACAAGCTGAGCGATCACCTGATTCAATCCCGTTATCCCGAGTACATTGATGGCAGACATTATCGCCACAATATAAATAATCCATTTTGTGATCACACCTATGAGTGTGCTTATGGATATCCCTATATCTCTTCCCTCTCTCTCCTCAACTCTTTCAAGATACCTCCTCATCCCTGTTTTCTTCAGAATAAGGTCTATTCCCTTCTGTGCAAGTCTCCCTATTATGTATCCAATTATCAGAATTACTCCTGCTGCCACTATATTTGGAAAAAATTCCTTTATATTATTCCATGACTTAACCAATAAATCTTCAATCTGACTCATCATAACTCCTCCGGATCAACTTCCAGGACTAATTTCCCCTTGGAGAATATCCTTATCATTTTATCAGACTCTGAAAGCACAATTGCAATGGCATCTGTAACCTTTGTTATATAAGCAGCAGAAATATGTCTTGCTCCAAGTCCTTTGGGAAGCTCTATATCATTCTTTCCAGATTCAAGATACCTCGAAGCAGAGATGACTCTCCCATCATCTCCAATTATAAATGCCCCATCCAGTCTCGAGTATTCTTTCAACATGCTTTTCACAACGCTATCCTTTACATTTATAAAAGAGGACTCAAAGGGATTGTATGTTATCTGTGTGGATCTTCTCATCACGTTTCCCGAGTCCCCAATGATGAATGTGGCGCCGACAGGCTCCCCTTCTCTCCCCTTCTTACCGAGTTCTTTTGTTATCTCAAGAACAGAGTATATCACATCCGGATCTATGTCCCTTGTTTTTGATAAAAGTCTATATATCCCATGATCTATACCATCTTCAGCTTTTTCTATGCTTATGATCTTATATTTATCTGTATTCTCCACAAATACAACATTGTATCCATCTTCTATCAGCTTATTCTCAATAGCTGCTGCTATTGCCAGAGCTATCCTCCTTTTTATCCTGGGAAGCTCTACGGGCATCAGTATCACAGGAAAATCCTCTTCTTTTTTCAGTAAACTTTTATTGTTGGTGATAATTATTATTTTTCCATCTTTAAGTGATCTTATACTCTCTAAATCCTTCTTAGAGTTTATATAAACTATCAACGCATCACTATTACTCTCCTCTCTGAGTTCCAGTGCTTTCTTTATAAGTGCCGAGTTCAATTTTTCACCCTTTTAAGGTCTTTTTTATCCTGTAATTATCTTAATACGATAACCTTTTTATATTTTTGGTAATATTATTTTTGATGGTAAGAGCACTCTTGAACAGAAAAAAGGACATAATGCTTGTGATCAGAAATCTTGGAGCTGTTCTTCAGGGATTAGGAATAGTCACAATGATTCCTATCCTGCTTACCTACTTTTACAGGGAAGAAATGATATACATAAATTATTTTCTTTTTCCGGGGGTAATTACATTTATAGTGGGTACTCTGATGAAAAAAGTCAAATCGGATGTGAATATGCAGATAAGACATGCAATGATGGTTTCCTCTCTTGCATGGCTGATCTCGGCTCTTGTCGGATCTGTTCCCTTCATGTTCATAGCAAAACTGAGTTTTGTTGATTCCTATTTTGAATCGATGTCAGCATACTCGGGTACAGGATTGACTATGTTTGGCAGGATTTATTCGGTAGAGACACTTCCAAAAATTCTCCTATTCTGGAGATCATTTGAACAGTGGATCGGAGGAATAGGGATCATTCTGGTGGCAATGATCGTCCTTATAAGACCTGGAGTGGCAGCTGCAAGATTGTATATTGCTGAAGCCCGTGGAGAAAGAATAATGCCATCACTTCCGAGCACTGTAAAGGTAATATGGAAAATTTACTTTTTTTATACGATTCTGGGAATAATTCTTTTTTTTGTTGTTGGAATGCCTCTTTTTGATTCTGTAAATCACTGCATGACAGGACTGGGCACAGGTGGTATGTCCATATATGACGACAGTATAGCTCATTACCATTCACTTTCCATAGAGCTTGTTGCAGTTTTTTTGATGATACTCGGAGCTATAAACTTTACTGTTCACTACAAGGCGATTTTCAAGAGAAGACTTAAGGAACTCACATCTGATATACAGTTTAAAGCATTGTTTTTGATAGGTTTCTTTGTTATTATAATCATGGGATTTGATCTTATTTCAAGGTATGGCATTATCGATGGATTCAGAAATGCTTTTTTTCAGGGATTTTCAGCTATAACATGCTGTGGATTTTCTACAGCAGATATCGGAAGCTGGGGAGAGGTCTCAAAGAGCGGTCTGATTATTCTGATGATCGTGGGAGGAGGAGCTGGATCCACTGCGGGAGCTATAAAACTTGTGAGAGTGGCTTTAATCCTTACAGTTCTCAAGACACATATAAAGAAATCTCTTCTCCCGAACAGCGCTGTGATGCCTGTAAAGATGGGAGGAGCTATATTCAAAAACAGGGACATTATAGAAGCCTTTCTCTTCACCATAGTGTATATAGGCTTTCTCCTGGGGGGAAGTTTTATTCTGATGCAGTTGGGAAACGGAGCGTTGGACAGTATGTTTGAGATGGCATCTGCACAGGGAAATGTCGGATTGAGTGTGGGAATAACATCTCCCATGCTGCCCCTTACAGGAAAATTAACTCTTATAGCGGGAATGTGGATGGGAAGACTGGAGATTATTCCATGTTTGGTGTTTATATCTAATCTCCTATTTTTCCTGAGAAGAAAGGAAAAAATATAAAAATAAAAAAATAAACTTGATATTATGAATAAAAAATGTATCTCACCCATAATAGCTGTGGTGCTTCTGATAACGATAACACTGGCAGCAGCATCGATCCTGAGAGTATGGTACTTTGGAGAACAGCAGAGCTCACAGGAGAGAACATCTGAACTGATTGATAAAAAAATTCAGGAAACAGAAGAAAAAATAAATGTTGAAAGTTATGATACAAATGGAACTTTATATATTCGAAACACAGGACTTACAACGATTGATACAGGAACTATAAAAATCTATGAAGATGGAGCACCTCTCTCAGGGTATTCATTCTCCTCCTCTATATTATACTCAGGCAGTACCGTTGCCATCTGGAACATAACACTGAGCACAGGAAAAACATATAAGATAACTACAGAAACTGGATATACAACGATATTTGAGTACAATGTTGGGAATGTTATAGTGTACTCAGATGAGGATAAGATTTTTAATAATGGAGACTCCACGACGATAACAGCGATTACCACAGATATCTTTGGAAACAGAATGGGAAATATAGGTGTAGAGTTCCATACGACTCTTGGAACTTTCAGTGAGTCAGGAACATCCACATACACCACATCTACCGATTCTTCCGGTGAAGCAACAGCCACGCTTGTTTCTGACGCAAATACAGGAAGAGCGAAGATATTTGTTCTTGCTGGTAATTATACTTCCATGACATCGGTAAGCATAGAGTACTGGTGGGATACATCATGGACAAAAAGGAAGAAGATAATCATACAGGAAAACTCAGGAAACGATCTCACAGATTATCAGGTAAAGCTCACTGTAAGCTATGAT
>JAGGSA010000092.1 GCA_021159325.1 Methanomicrobia archaeon
CACAAGAAACAAAGATATTATTTTCATGCCCCCTCTTTTATCCATGGTGTCACCTTCTTAACTTCTCAGTTAATAACTGTGTTTTTATTTATAAATTTTTCGGTTGGGGTATTGGAATTGTTTATAAGAATAATAGAATTCACATGCTTGGGGAAGAAGTGTGAGGAAGTTTTCACTGGAAAACTTTAATAATCTTCTTCATTCATTACTCACATGAGCTTTATACTCTCGATCATCCCGATAGTAATTCTTTTAATTCTTCTCCTGAGATTCAGAATGAGCATTAAAAAGGCAGCATTTATCTCTCTATTTTACACTATTTTTGCAAGTGTGTATCTCGGAGCAGATGAAAAGTTAATTGCTGTAAGTTTTGGTAAAGGACTGTGGATGACTCTCTGGATAATCTATATAATCTGGCCTGCTTTGTTTGTTTATAAGCTTATAGATAGTACAGGTGGTTTCAGAGTTATAGAAAAGAAATTCAGGAGTTTTTCAGATAAGCTTTTACAGTTGTTAATGCTGGGATGGGTATTTCCTTCATTTTTACAGGGAGTTACAGGCTTTGGAACTCCTGTTGCTGTTACAGCTCCTCTGTTGATGGGGATGGGATACTCTCCAGTAGTTTCAGCCATGGTACCTCTCATAGGGTGTGCATGGGCTGTTACCTTTGGATCAATGGGATCTTCTTACTTAGCTGCAAAACTTGTAACACAGTTAACTCCTGAAGAATCACTGATTTTTGCAGCTTTTGCAGCTTTTTTTCTTTCTATCATCTGTGTTCTAACAGGATTTGTGATCTCCTATATCTACGGAGGTTTTAAAGCTATAAAAAAAGGTTTTTTCTATATTTTGATCCTCGGTATCTCAATGGGTATTACTCTCAATGTAATGGTAAGAATAGAGCCTGCCATCGCATCATTTACCTCTGGGATAGTAGGATTAATATCTGGATTTCTTTTGATTCCAAGAAACAGATCAGAGGATACAGGAAAAATGAGTTTTAGCTATGCGTTTTTACCCTATTATGTTCTAATAGCCTCTGTACTTCTTATAATGCTTACTCCACTATCCTCTTTTGCAAAGACTCATTTTATTTTAGGATTTTCTTTTCCAGAAACTTCTACGAGGATATGGACAAATCCCGCCATCGAACTTTACAATCCCATAAGATTTTTTGCACACCCTGGAAGCTTTATACTTTTTTCAGGGATCGTATCTTACATTTTTTATAGAAAGAGAGGCATGAGTATAGAAACAGGAAAAATACTGAAAGAAACTACTGTGAGAACTATTCCAAGCTTTATCTCAATATTTGCTATCGTTTCATTATCTACTCTGATGATGGATTCTGGGATGATATCAGTCCTGGCGCATAAATCTGCATTCTTTTTATTTCCATTTTTATCACCATTGATAGGAACCTTGGGAACATTTATTACAGGGAGCAACACAAGTTCAAATATGCTTTTTGGTGCTTTTCAGTACACAACAGCTAAAAATATGGGGATAGATCCATTGTTGATACTGGGATCACAAACCGCTGGAGGAGCTATAGGAAAGGTATTCTCTCCCACAGATATGGTACTTGCTGCTTCTGTAACTAATATACTTGGGAAAGAAGGAGAGATAATGAGATTCACTGTAAAAATAGGGATAATTTTCACTGTTTTGATAGGGATCCTGACAATGCTGATCGTAATAAGCTGATATCAGAGGATCCCTTTCCTGAAAATGATCCCTAAAACTAAGATCCAGCAGGTAGAAAAACCGTATCAGCTATAGCAGCATTGAAAGTAAAAAAGGAAAAACAAAAAAAATTTAAGTGTTTCTGTGTACCTTTGAAGATTTCTTATTTACATCTACTGTCACATTTAAATAGTTTTCGATCATCATCTATTATAGAAGTTTTATTTATAGTGCATAAAAAGATATAATACAATACAGTACAAAGATGAGATTCTGCAAAAAGGAGTTTATGAAAAAATATTTAAAAAGAACAAACATAGGGAACTCATGATACCTTTTGGTCTTGGCACGATCTTTGGAGATCTTCGAAGAAAACTCTTTCACAGAAATGAAAATTACGAAAACATGGCATGGCTGATCACTGCCCTGGATAATTACAGAGCTGGAAAAAGAGTTAAGGATAGCAGTTTAAGAGAAAAGGCAAGATTAGTTCGCAGTAAATTCAGAGTTCCATCTCTCAATGATATAAGAAATGATATTGATGCTATAAAGGCAGTTGCAGAGAAAAGAAATCCCAAAATGAAGTTTTATGCAAACCTGATGATAACTCTTCAGTTCCTGATAAAACAGGGTCTTGCAATATTTCTACTTCTATCATTCATCACCCTTTTAACATTCAAATCCTTTTTCACAACAGAACAGATGAGATGGGTTGTTTATGGTATAGTTTTTGCTGCCGTGGCTGTAGCATGGCTGAGGTGGTATATCAGGGATAAAATAATGAGAATTTATGCAGAACATCAGGATGAGTACAGGAAAAATCAGCTTAATATCAGAGGTTTTGTTCAGGAACTTATAAATACAATGAGAGAAGATATAAAAAAAGAGGGGGAGAATCCTAAAAAGTATAAGATGGTGCTCTATTTTAAAGACTACGAGAACATAAAAATTATAAAGTTTCCAAACTGGTGGAGATATTACTATGTTGCCATAGTGGACACAGATTAAACTGCTTTAACACCATCTTTTGTGAGGACACACAGTTTATAATCGAGATTTTTATTCTTCAATGCTATCAGTAAAGCCATGTGTTCTTTTCCACTTCCAGATATGATATTTATGTGTATCTCACCCAGTTCTTCCAATTTTTTCTCTATTTCTTGTGCTATGCTTTCAATTCCAGTTCTTGGGTTTATTATTATCCATTCTATATGTTTTTCATGCGTGAATTTCTCCTTACTCCATTCGTTGCTTATCAGGATTATTTTATCCCAGTCTTCCTGCATCAGACGGCCTATATGTCCCCATGTTCCTTTTCCTACTCCTATGGTAGCTACTAATGTTTTCATTTCTTCACCATCCTTAAGATTAAGAATTTCATTTATAAATGTTTTTACCATCATTTGTTTTCATGGAAACATAGAAATAAACTATACATCTAAGTAAATACATGAGCTACTGCATAATAGACTGTTATACTGATGAGCCCTCAGGGCTTGGTGTTCCTCCTTATCTTGGAACATATCCAAGATACATCGCAGGTGCCCTTAAGAACTCATATTATGTTACAATAGACGATCTTCGCTTCTGGAGATACAGAAAAAAGAGAAAAAGAACAAAGTTAAATGAAAAAACAGATATAAAAACATATAATCTTACAGTGAACTATCAAAATATAGAAAAAATACTGAAAAATTCTGTACTTATCATTGTTCTGGGTGTGCAGACACCTGGAAAGTATCTCAGCGCTGTTCCGGGGAGTTTACATGAGATCTGTGATCTTTTAAAAGATGTGAAATCAAAAAAAGTTTTAACAGGCCCAGCTGCAGGAATTGGAACTCAAAAAATTGGTGGAAAAAGAATTGAAAAATTGAAAAAGGAGTTTTTTGATATAGTGGATGAAAATTTCCTGAATATAAACGATTATAATAAAGTAAGGGAATACTCTGTTAACGGAGCTTATATCATCAAACAGATACCAGATATAAGGGTCATAGAGATAGAGACAGGGAGAGGATGTGACGGTAAATGCAGTTTCTGTGTTGAATCATTGAAAAAAATAGAGTTCAGAGATCCAGAGGAGATACTCAAAGAAGTGAAAGCCTTTTATGATATGGGATGCAGGTACTTCAGGCTTGGAAAACAGCCCTGTTTCTATTCATATAAAAATTATGAAGAGATAAAAAAACTTTTGAAAGCATTGAACAATATGAACCTGAAGATGCTTCATATAGACAATGTAAACCCAAACAGAGTTATCACAGAGGAAGGAATAAAGATAACCAAGGCAATTGTAAAGTACTGCACTCCTGGAAATGTGGCAGCCTTCGGAATGGAAAGTTTTGATGAGAGGGTTATAAGAAAAAATAATCTCAATACCTCCCCAGAGACATTATACAGAGCTGTTCAGATCCTGAATAAATATGGAAGAACAAGGGAGAAAGGCATACCGAGGTTTTTACCAGGAATAAATATAGTTCTGGGATTAATGGGAGAAACAGAAGAAACACTGGAGATAAACTACAGGGGATTAAAAAGATTTCTCGATGAGAATTTACTTTTGAGGAGAATAAACATAAGAAAAGTTGTTCCCTTCCCCGGTACAGAGATGTTTGACCATGGACTGAAAACACTCAAGAAAAATAATAAGTTTTATTACAGATGGAGAGAAAAAATAAGGGAAGAGATAGATAAAGAGATGTTGAAAATGGTTTTTCCAGAAGGAACATTATTGAAAAATGTATATGCCGAGATCTATAATGGCAAAACAACATTCGGGAGACAGTTTGGATCATATCCCATAGTCGTTGGGGTAAGGAAAAGGTTGGTTCTAAAAAATTTCTATGATATAACGATAACAGATTATGGAAGGAGAAGCCTCACTGGTGCTGTGAGAGAAAGACTTAAAAAAGATTGAAGATATAATAAAGTATATAAAAAGTAAAGGAGGAATTTCATGCCGATCTTTAGTGGTAAAGAAAAGGAGAGGAAGATTAGAGTCCTGACCCAGCAATTAGAAAATTTAAAAAGACAGAATCAGGCTCTCACAGAACAGATAAGAAAATATGAAGGAAGATTTGATGATGTCAAGGAGATGCAGGCCATAATAGAGAGATTAAAAAATGAAAATCAGAATCTTGTTAATAAATTGGAAAAATTTGTCATAGAAAGACAGCAGATGAAAGAGACGATTGAAAACTTGAAAAAAGATCTTATAATGAAAAGAGAGCAGATAGAGATGAAGACTTTCGCTATCAATTCTGAAAATGTGGATGTTGTTATTTCCAAGGGAATTACGATAAATGGTGGGATAAACTCCAAGAAAAATGTTATCATAGAAGAAAAAGCGAGGATTAACGGGGATATAAAGGCATCTGGAGATGTTACGATAGGAAATGAGGTTTATATAAAGGGGTTTGTTGAGGGTAACAGTATAAAAATAGGTGATGGTGTAACAGTGGAGGACAGTGTCAGAGGAAAAGGGAAAGTGGAAATAGGAGCTGGATGCACACTGAAGCTTGTTATGAGTGAGGGGGATCTTAACATAGGAAACAGTACAGAGCTACTCAAGGCTGTAGGTGGGAGAGTAACCCTCGGGAATGGTGTTACTGTGAAAGATGGCATAGAATACTCAGACGCAATGAAAATAGGAAGCAATGTTACAATCCATGGAGAGATAAGAACAAAACCTTAATTACATTTCATTTTTGAGAGATTCCAGCATGTCAAAAGATTTTGATAACTCTATTCTTGCTTTCTGAAGCTCTGTTTGAGGAATTACGTTTCTCTTTACAAGGTTTGAGTATGTATCTCTAAGTTTGTTGAATTTGTTATAAAGTTCAAAGTACTGATATGGTTTTGCTCTGGAGAGAAGTTTACTGAACTCCAGAACTTCTTTCATATATGTGTTCCAGTAGATCTTTAATCCCTGAACTTCATATCTGCTTGTGGTAACTTTTTCTCTTTCTATGGCTTTTTTTGTGGCTTCTTTTTTCTGTCTTAAGGATTTTAATACTTGATTGCATTCAAAAAGCTTATTTTTCACCTTATCTTTTACAGCTTTAGGCAGTTCCTTGGAGATGGATTCATATCTTTCTACACATGTTCTATAATTACTCGTTAGTCCTTCCAGGTCTCCTTTTTTCGCTTTTTCCAGTATTTCGGTAGAAAGTTTCATTATTGCCAGAACTTCTTTCTTAAGATCCTTTGTTCTTTCAACAGTATCTATTCTATCTCTGAGTTCCTGAATCCTCTTTTCAGCCACCTCTTTCAGCTGTGGGAACCCTGGACCGAGTCTGTCTTTTTCATCTAAGAGTTCAAGGTATTTTCTTCTGACCTCCTCGGAGTTAGCTGCAATATATTTTTTTGTATATTCTCTCAATATCCTATCAAGTTTATCAAGAAAAGCCTCGTATTCCTCTCTTATTTTTCGAGATTCTTTCTTCTGACTTACCTTATTTATCCTTTCTTTTATTTCAGACAAATTTTTATCTATTCTCTCAATGACATACGGATTTTTATCAAGAAGTTTGTTTCTCTCATTTAAGAGCTGGAGATACTTTGATTTAACTTTATCCAGATTATATGTGATATATGTTATATCGTAAAGTCTGTTGATCTCCTCTACTTCTTTCAGGAGTTCTCTTGTTCTGGGCGATATCTCCTCTTCATGTTTTGGGGGCTTTGGTTTTTCTGGGAGAGGGAACTCTCTTTTTGGGACTTCTATTTCAGGAATGGATACCTCTACGGGAGTTGGAACTTCTTCAAATGGCTTTAAAAGGTCTTCTTCTCTTTTTTCCTGATCTTTTTCTTCTGAAGGCTCTTCTACAGGCTCAATTGTGAAGAATTTTTCATATACCCATGATTTGTCTCTTGACTCGGAATCTGAGACAATTTTTCCAAAAGCCTCTCCTTTGATCTCAATGAGTTCCTCTTCATCAAGGACATTTTTTATATATTTTTTTAGGTCTTCCATTTTTCTTCCCTCTTAGTTTCAGTATATATTGGGCTACTCTTTATTTAAAATTTTCTATATTATAACTCTTTATTGTTTAGCATCAACAGTAAATACCACTTATCCTCACAACTTCTATACCTTCTTCCTCCAGAGCCTTTATAAATGGGTTTATACCGACAGAGTCACTTGCTATGTGTCC
>JAGGSA010000059.1 GCA_021159325.1 Methanomicrobia archaeon
GAGATGACGAAGGAAACGATATTTTACTTCCTTTCAAACGTATCTTCGATATAAAGGTGAATATAGACACCTTAGAAATTATAGATGACAACGGTAATCCGTGGGGGAAATGGATATTATGGATACCACTGGGATCGTATGATAAAAAAGAGTATACATTCATGAAGAACTGGAATGGACATGGTGAGGTGAAAGGATGGATAACAGGACCGATGGAAGCAGTTTTTTCAAGTTTTAAATCATCTTATGGAAAATCTCTGAGGACATATTTCAGTGCCGGAACTGACAGAATGAAAGATGGAGTTCCCGTATATCCAACGTTCGAGGAATATGGTATTTCCACCTCGTACAATGTGGATGAAGGGGGGGAGATAAATCAGGGAGGATATCGTTTCAATCCAAGCACGATCACCACACCTGAAGGAGATGTGATAAGATTAGAACCTGGGCTAAATCCTCTCCTGTTTTATACAGATGAAGGGCTGCTTGTTGAGGATTATTTATGGTATACTGATGATTTTATTGATCAGAAAGTGGGAATTGCAGTATTGCAGTTAAGTGGTGCATTATATCTGAGGGACTGTGGCATGAAAAATGAGATTCTCATAGAAGATCCAAAACCTGAGCATCAAAAATCCTCTTTTGCCGACGAAATAAAGAAAATAAAAGAACTGGAAAAACAGTACAGAAACTCCAGTCCACAGAAGGATGATAAAAGCTCAGAGCCCGGAATCACAATATACAATCAGAGGAAGAATAAGACCAACACAGATCTCTTATACTACATAATTTCCCTGATCGCAGTAGCACTTATAATAGGGCTCTTTGTGTTCAAAGAGAGAAGATGAATAAAGGATGGGAAGATTGATTATTTCTGGATTAACAAAAAAGATAAAAACTAAGAAACATAGAAAGAGCATGATAGGAATTATTGGAGGCTCAGGTGTTTATCACTTTTTTGAGACAGAAAAAGAAAAAATTGTCAAAACAAAGTACGGAGATGTAAAAATAAAAGTTGCAGATTATAAAGGTAAAGAAATAGCTTTTCTTGCAAGACATGGAGAAAAACACAGCATAGCACCCCATAAAATAAATTATAGAGCAAATATTCTTGCATTAAAGAAGATAGGTATTGAAAGAATTCTTGCAACAACAGCTGTAGGCTCAATGAACCCAGATTTTAAACCAGGGGAGTTTGTACTACTAAAACAGTTTATGGACTTTACAAAAAAGAGAGAGTATACACTTTACGATGATAGGGTTGTGCATGTGGATCTTTCCGAGCCTTACTGTCCTGAGTTAAGAGAGATTGTAAAGAAAACAGCAGAGGAAGAGAAAATTACATTACATGAAGGGGTATATGTCTGTACAGAAGGTCCGAGATTTGAGACACCTGCTGAGATAGAGATGTTTAGAAAAATGGGGGGAGATGTAGTGTCAATGACAAATGTTCCTGAGGTTATATTTGCAAGGGAGGCTGAAATATGTTACTGTACAATAGCGATGGTCACAAATATGGCTGCAGGAATAACAAAGAAAAAACTTACACATACGGAGGTAAAGGAGATAATGAACGAGAATATGAGAAATATCAGAAGATTGATCCTGAAGAGCATTGAAAAGATCCCGAAAGAAAGACACTGTGAGTGTAAAAATGCTCTGGAGGGGGCAACATGAAAATAAAAGATATAAATCTATACAGAGAAGGAGAAAGGAAGATAGAGTGGGCTTCAAGCTTTATGCCAATTTTAAACACTATCAAAAGAGATTTTGAGAATAGAAAACCTTTTAAAAATATAAAGATAGGGATGTGTCTTCATTTAGAGGCAAAAACAGCTTTTTTAGCAGAGGTTCTCAAAGCGGGAGGTGCAGAGATAAGGATCACAGGAAGTAATCCACTATCAACACAGGATGATATCTGTGCTGCACTGGTGAAAAAAGGGATAGATGTTTATGCATGGCACGGTGTCGATGAGAAGGATTATTATGAGAACATAGAAAAAGTTCTTGAGTTTTCACCAGATATAATAATAGATGACGGAGCAGATACAATAGCTTATGCTCATAAAAATAATATATTGCCAAAAGGAGGTTGTGAAGAAACGACTACTGGTGTCATAAGATTAAAAGCATTGGAGAAGGAAAAAAAGCTTAAATTTCCAGTTATAAACGTTAATGATGCTTACTGCAAACATCTCTTCGATAACAGACACGGCACGGGACAGTCTACCTTAGATGGCATAATGAGAACAACAAACATAATTCTGGCAGGAAAGAACCTTGTTGTTGCAGGATATGGATGGGTAGGAAGAGGTATAGCTCTGAGAGCAAGGGGGATGGGAGCGAATGTTATAGTGACGGAGATAGACAGTATAAAAGCATTGGAAGCGTATATGGATGGTTTTAAAGTCATGAAAATGGAGGAGGCAGCAAAGATCGGGGATATCTTTGTTACAGCTACAGGCTGTAGAGATGTGATAACTGAGGAACATTTCAGATTAATGAAGGATAAAGTAATCCTCTGCAACTCTGGGCATTTTAATGTGGAGATAGATGTCGATTTCTTAGAAAAATTACCAAAAAGAGAAGTAAGAAAAAACATAACAGAGTATACCCTCAATGGTAAAAGAATATACCTCCTGGGGGAGGGAAGACTTGTAAACTTGGCATGTGCAGATGGACATGCGATAGAGATAATGGACATGAGTTTTGGTATTCAGGCTCTCTCCGCGGAATATATTTTAGAAAATAATTTGATTCCCAAGGTTTACAATGTTCCGAAGGAGATAGATTCGAGGGTCGCAGAGATAAAACTCCAATCTCTGGGAATTGATATAGATCATTTAACAGAGACTCAGAAAAAATATTTATCCTCATGGGAGATCGGGACGTGAAGGTGAATCCATGAAGGTACATTTAGTAACGTATACAAAAGATCCTGACAGGATATGTGCAATGGCAGCGTATGTTTCTGTATCGAAAAGACCGTTAAGCGAGTTTTCTGAGGACTGGACAGATGAGGATACAGAGAAATGGATAAAGATAGTAATTGAGAGAGGGCATACGAGTGTTCTTGAACATGCAAGTTTTACATTCAGTCTTGAAGGTGTCTCAAGGGTGTGTACCCACCAGTTAGTGAGACACAGAATAGCATCTTACACACAGCAGAGTCTCAGAAGGGTAAAGATGGATAAAGAAAGCATTGAGATCCCGGAAGCTATAAAAAGATCCTCTCTCTTCGATAGGGTGAATGAGACACTGAATGA
The DNA here is from genome assembly GCA_021159325.1 of Methanomicrobia archaeon. GTDB lineage: Archaea > Methanobacteriota_B > Thermococci > Methanofastidiosales > B48-G16 > B48-G16. The sequence goes on from JAGGSA010000059.1 coordinate 3,267, forward strand.
ACTTTACAGTGTCTATGATCTTTTGATTGAGAAGAAGATTCCAAGGGAAGACGCGAGGTTTATCCTTCCAGAAGGAACAAAAACGAATATAATTGTGACAATGAATTGTAGAGAGCTGTATGAGAGTTTCTTTCCTCTCAGATGCTGTACAAAGGCACAGTGGGAGATAAGAGAAGTTGCATGGAAAATGCTGGAGATATGTAAGGAAAAGGCTCCTCTCATATTCAAAGATGCCGGGCCAAGATGTAAAAAACTTGGATACTGTCCTGAAGGGGAGCCATGCGAGGAATTTAAAAAATTTGTGAGAAGATGACGATAATAGTGGATGGTAAAAAAATTGCAGATGAGATAGAGAATAAAATAAAAAAAGAGATCCTCAGAACGAAGATAGTACCCTCTCTTGCCTCTGTTCTTGTGGGTAACGATAAACCTTCAAAAAGATACGCAAAATTGATCCAGAGAGCTTCAGCTCGTGTGGGTATTCACTTTGAGATCTATAAATTTCCTGAAAATATCTCTGAAAAAGAGCTTATTGATTCTATCTCTTCATTGAATAAAAAGGATTCAGTGGATGGGATACTCCTCCATGTTCCCTTACCGGAGGATATAGATGAAAGGAAGATCTTTTCATCAATAAATCCAGAAAAGGACATTGAGGGAGTTCATCCTTTAAACAGAGGAAAAATGTACATGGGTATAGAGGATCCTGTACCATGTGTGGCAGAGGCAGTGATAAGAGTCCTGAGTAGGTACAATGTGGAGATATGCGGAAAAGATGCAGTTGTCATAGGACACAGCAATACGATCGGAAAACCCATCTCAGCTTTACTTCTCAACAGGAATGCCACTGTCACAGTATGTCATGAGTATACAAAAGATCTGAGAAAATATACTGAAAAGGCAGATATAATAGTATCAGCCACAGGAGTTAAAGATCTGATCAGAGAGGATATGGTCAGAGAGGGAGCTATAGTTATAGATGTGGGCAGAGATATCGATTTTAAGAATGTATCAAAAAAAGTCTCTCTGATAACACCTCCTTTTGGGGGCATAGGTCCTGTGACTGTGTCTATTCTGATGGAACACACATACAAACTTGCAAAAAAGAAGGTTATTTAAGTATTTTCTTCTTTATCTCGCCCAGCCTCAGGACAATAAAGACTATAATGGCTGAGGCAGAAGAAAGAATATAGCTTCCCAGTCCCACCATCATGCCTATTCCAGATACAACCCACAGACTTGCCGCTGTAGTTAACCCTTTTACATGTCCTTTCGTAGCGATAATACTGCCAGCGCCTATGAAGCCAATACCCGTTACTATACCCGCAGCTATCCTTGTGGCATCTCCTGAACTCAGAGGAGTTAAATAGAAGGAAGAGATGGTGAAAAGAGTCGCTCCCATACATACAAGAATATGTGTTCTTATTCCTGCTGGCTTCTCCTCTATCTCTCTTTCAAATCCTACAATTGCTCCAAGTATAACGGAGAGGAGAATTCTGAAGATAAGTGCTATGGTAGTAATCATATTATCACTATATGCTCTCTCAGGTAAAAAAGTTTTCTTATAATTTCTGTGGAAATAAATATAAACTTATAAGCAAAGTTTAATAACAGGTGAATGCAATGGATAAAAAAATAGAAGAGGAAAGAAAAGAAAAGGATATATTTTTTGCGACTCACTGGCAGTCTCCAATCCCTCCAGAGGAGAGGTCGAAGTTCAAAGGCCTCAGATATTATCCACCAAATCCAGAGTTAAAATTTGAACTTGAACTCCATGAACATAGCAATAAGGAGATAATACAGATAGAAGATACCAAGGGCAATATAAGGGAATTTTTACGATGGGGAGAATTTAGATTTAAAATAAAAAATAAAGAATGCGTCTTACAGGCATATAAGAGCGATCCAGAGGAAGATAGATTATTTATTCCTTTTCGGGATGCGACAAGTGGTAAAGAGACATACGGAGCGGGAAGATATCTTGATCTCGATGAGAAAGATCGGACAGAGAAAGGTAAATGGATTCTTGATTTTAACAGGGCTTACAACCCATGGTGTGCTTACAACGAGAATTATGCCTGTCCATTTGTGCCGCCGGAAAACTGGCTCGATGTACCCATAGAGGCGGGGGAGAAGATATACATCAAGAATGGGGAATAATTTACTGAGACAGCATTTTCACTTCCCTTTCCACCCTTTCACTGATATCATACCCTCTTATTTCTTTTCCATGAGAATAGATTTTTTTATTTTTTATCTCTATCTCCTTATTTTCAAAGGCTTTTATTGTATATCCTATGAGGGGAAACTCTCTTTTTAACTCTTCTTCCCTTATTTTATAGAAAAGAGGATGTCCCTCTTTTTTTATCTCTTCAAAAGATCTGAATTTTAATAGATTCTCAAAATCTTCTCTCAGATCAGGATAATCTATAGAAAATCTACAGTATGTTACCACAGGCCCCCTGTCCAGGTCCTTTGTGACCAAATGCATCATGGCTCCCGTTTCTTTTGCATTACTCCTTATCAGCTCCCAGATAACTTCCTGCCATGTTCCCTTCGGGCCATCTGGCAGGGCAGGATGGAGGTTTATCATATTCAGAGTATCACATGCCAAGGGGCTCAGAATAAGCATATACCCTGCGAGAACATTCAGATCTTTATGGGGAATTAACTTAAGTATCTCTTCATCATAGAGAGTTCTCCATTCCTTCTTATTCTTTTTTCTCAGCTCAGGAAGAAATTTTTTAGAAGAAAAGCATATGAGATCAAATCCATAACTTTCTACGAGATCTATAAATTTATCACTCTCTTCACTCTCTCCTTTTTCCCTGTTACAGAACACAAACGATATCTCTATCCCTTTTCTGACTGCATACTCTAAAAGATCCCTCGCTGCTTTATCTCTTCCTGTAGAGAACCATCCTATCATGAAATATATGGGAGGAAAGATATAAAAATATAACTCTTCCCTTTCAATAGTTCTCTTTTATATGATAATCACAGAGAGATCTTCTATAATTTTTCTTTCTATATAATCCTGTTTGTTACTCCAGTAGATCATTCTTAGAGTTTTCATATTCTCAAGTATATCCTTTGCCCTATCTACCTCTCCCTTTTTACAGAGTTTTAAAATTTCTTCTTTTTCAGATCTTATCTTTTTTTCTAAATTTTCAATATCTTTTTCACCGATTACAGGATTCAGGATCCCTTTTTGGATAACTACCAGATATATACCATCAATTTTTTTAGCTGTAAAGGGCCATAAAAGAGTATATCCAGAATCTTCATTTTTTGTTTCCTTTAAAGTCCCAATAATCTGTGATCTCAGGTATTCTTCCCTGTGTCT
>JAGGSA010000114.1 GCA_021159325.1 Methanomicrobia archaeon
TAAAAACTACAGATTCATCATCTCCCCAGTGTGAGGGAAGTTACTCATTCTATGACTGGTCTATCCTTGATACAGGGAAAACAGGAGGACAGTGCCAGCCAGATCAGATCATACAGGAGACAGTTTATGTCACGATAAACAGCGGACAGATGGAGATAAGCATAGATACCCTGCCCTCTATTGTTGAGACGTGTGGCACTTATGATGTGGATATAAACATTGACAGAACCTCCACAACAGGTGCGTACGATGTTCTCGTTGTGCTTCCTCTGAGTAATTACGATATCACAGTGACAGGATACTCACATACAACGCCCAATGTAACAACTTACTCTGACAGGATAGAGTTTGAGTATTTTGACTACTTCAGTTCCAGTACAACAGCAACGATTCATGCAATATTACATAAAAGATGCGGTACTTCATCAGATTTCCCTGCGACAGTGTACTGGGACGAATACTGCAATAATGATGATGTCCCCAATAGAGAATGCTCTTCCACCGCGAATGCTTCTCCTATCCTTGTAGATGCCAATATTTTCATAAAAAAGACTCCAGAACTGATCTATGCAACAGCTAACAACGTAGAATGGAAGATCTATGTGACAAACTCAGGAAGTGGAACTGCATACAACACATGGGTGGAGGATGTTCTGGGATCTGATCTTTCATACTCTGACTCATCTGTTACAGACCTGAACGGGACTTCTGTCTCTGTAACAACGAATGTTGGTGAGGATCACAATGGCGATCCCATAAATGGGGTAACATGGATCATGGATATACCTCCCGGAAAGACAAGAGTGATCACATTGACAGCAGATCTGATAGGATGCACAGATTTAGATAACGATGTAACTGCAAGCTGGGGATGTCTGGACAGTGACTGCCAGACACCTGTGACAGATCACTCAGTAGTTGCCATACCTCCCTCAAATGCTGTGACAACGAATATCCTTCCCGCATCCATCGATCTCTGTGGAACAGAGAATGTTACGGTGAGGGTAAAAAATGCAGGTATAACAAATGTTTATAATGTAGAGGTGGATGTTACCCTTCCTCCAGGTTTGTTTTACATTCCGGGGACAGGTAGCCCCACAGAACCTGACTCCATAACAGACAATCCTGATGGAACACAGACACTTGTATGGCAGAATATTGGCGATCTCTCTCCGGCAGGAGAGGCGGGGGATACGGTGGATGTGATATTTGAGGTCTATGCAGGATGTGATTTCCCATCTGGAAACAGAACTGTCATATCCAAAGTTTCATATGATACTGTCTGTGGCGAACGAAAAACGAGTCCTGAGTCAAGATCTGTACTTCCAGTGAATACTCCTCATCTCACAATTCAGAAAGATGGGAGAAATATAACCACAGCTCAGATAAACTATACCAATACGGTGAATGCTGAGCCGGGGGACATTGTAGAATGGCGTATCCAGATCTCGAATGATGGTGATATCACAGCACATAATGTTGAGTTCTGGGATTTACTTCCTTCAAACATGACACTCTCCTCAGGTCCTGGTCTTCCCGGATCAGGAACACAGGCAGATCCATGGGTACATGGAGATCTAAATGTTGGAGAGACAGCCACATATTATATCCAGGCCACTGTAAATGTTAATGGATGTACCGATCCACCAACAACGAATACTGCATGCGCATGGTACGGATGTGATGATAATCCCGCCACCACGGATATCGATCCATGCAGAATGCCTCAGGTCTGTGATAATGGACGTTTGAGAACAACTTCACAGTTCAATATTAATCAGACCTTGGGAACTATCACAACATGTGAGGGCGATATAACGATCACCGTACACAATTTGGGACCCAAAGCTTACAATGTTGTGATTACATCCTTTTTACCCTCAGGATTCATATATGACTCAATGATCTCCGGACCCAATCCCACACCTGATCCTCCCACAGACCTCACCCAGCCTGTATGGATTATTGGAAATATGGATGAAGGGGATACAGTTGTGCTTCACTTCAAGATGATAACGGATGGAAGCTGTAATACTGTCACTCCGAGCCAGAACACTGTTCATGTTGATTTTGATAATTACTGTGGTGAACATTATACAAGAACGAATAGTGCAAATGTTTCTCCGTTGATGGCTGTTCTCAATGTGACAAAAACACCTGAACACCAAAACTATCCACCTGGAGAAACAGCAACATGGACGATTACAGTGACGAACACAGGTAACTACCAGGCAGAGAACGTGAAGGTAGTCGACGTGCTGAGTGATAACCTCATTAATATTGTTGCAAATAACGGCTCAGGCGGTGAAGTTCCCTCAGTTGTAGGGAATACTGTCACCTGGATCCTATCTAATCCTATCCCTGTAGGAGGAACGTGGACAGCTACTCTCTCCGCTGACATCACCGGACTCCTGGGTACGGATACTGTAACAGTCAATGGATACTGTTCTACAGGCTGTATATACAGCACAGCCACAGATACTGCATGGGTTCATGCAGTTGAAGGACTCTATAAATCGCCTGATCTGCAAACTGCGACTATAGGAGAAGAGGTTACATTTGACATATTTTCGTCGTACTGGGGTACATCTAATTATGAGAATGTTCTGATCATAGATACTTTACCAGCAGGACTCGAGTATGTATCATCCACATACTCTGACAGTATTGGACTATCACCGACACCTACAGTAGTAGGTCAGACCGTTACATGGAGTCTAGGCGACTTTACCGGTCCAAATACAGCCCATATTACTTTAACAGCCAGAGTTCAGAATATTCCAGCGAACTTCAATGGTGTCGTATTGACCAACTGGGCGTGGACCACCGGTACTGAAAATGGTGTTCCCTTCGATCTTTCAGATTCTGGAGACGTTCAGATCATCGAGCCTAATCTCACTATAGATAAGGAGGGTTCCATCTCCGCAGGATTACCAGGAGATACAGTACACTACACTATCACAGTTCAGAATACGGGAACAAGTCCGGCTTATGATGTAACTATCGAAGATGCTATTCCTCCAGGACTCATACTTGATCCATCTTCCATTACATCCACGCCTCCTGCAGATAATGTGAGTGTTGTTGGTAACACGATCACATGGAAGTATAATATCATACCTGTGGGATCCTCTGTGATACTGGAGTACGATGAAACAATACCCCCTGAAGGAGGAGTATTCACAGATACAGCCACTGTGACAGATTACAGCTCATTACCTGGAGATAATCCATATGAGAGACATTATTCTCCTGTGGATGATTCATGGACCGTGGAAGCACCCGGCACAGATATTCTAAAGATAACTCTGAATACAAACATCAATGTTCCATCACCGGGAGGTATCGTTTACTTCCAGCTAACTATAACAAATACGGGATCAATGCCATTAGATCCGGTAAAACTCATAGACACAGTCCCTGACGGATTGACATATCTTTCAGGAACATCAATAGTGGATGGAAACCCATATGAACCAGATACGATCACAGATAATCCCGATGGTACCCAGACACTGACATGGCTCAATATCGGACACATGGATCCCGGTGATACTATAGTCGTGACATTCCAGGCAACTGTGGATCCCGGAAGAATCGGTGTCTTTGTGAACAGAGCTCTGGTAGTCGGTACCTCGACAATAGGCGATGTCTCAGATGAAGATGATTCTCCTGTAGGCGTAAAGGCACCGGCGATCAGAATAGTGAAAACTGTGGATAAACCATCAACATTCACGGGAGATACAGTGACATTTACTCTGAGAGTAACGAATACAGGAGAGGTACCATTGGACCCTGTGGAAGTTGTGGATACCCTGCCTATTGGTCTCACATATGCAGATGAGGCAGATCCCGTACCTGATACCGTAACAGTCAATCCAGATAACACCACAACAGTTATATGGAACAATATTGGACGTTTGGAGATTGGAGAAACAGCCATACTGAAATTTAAGTGTATCTTTAACGGCGATGAAACAACTTCTATCAATGAAGCTGAAGCCACAGGCACTCCTCCAAATGGTTTCCCTGTGTATGATGATGATAAAGCATCTGTAACAGCTTCCTTCTCAACGTATATATGGAAAGTATTATCATTCAATGGTATCTACAGATGCCAGTTATGTGGTATGGAGGATCTCTTCAGAAGAGCAAGAGAGATGAAGATAGAGTTCCTGGAGGATAGAGATAAGTGCTGCAAGCCCTATGATCTCATAGAGGCTCTTGAGAGGGAGATTCTGGAGAGAGGATTGGATAATGATCCGAGGTATGAGAATGTTCTGGAACTTCTTGAGTACTCCTCAACATACTGTGATAATGCACTGAATGCATATAACAATGGAAACTATATAGAATCCTACAGATGGTCAGCAAAGAAATGTGAAGCCATCAGGAAAGCTATTGAGTATATGCTGGATATTCTCTCATCTGAAAAATGCGGATGTGGAGGATAAAAATGGAAAACGTTATAAGAAAAGATGACAGTCTGTACACAAAAAATCTCATTCCTGGTGAAAGTGTGTACAATGAGAAATTAATCAAAATTGGAGATACAGAATATAGGTACTGGGATCCCTTCAGATCAAAATTATCGGCTGCACTCTTGAAAGGTCTTGAGGATCTGCCACTGAAAAAGAAGTCAAAAGTCCTCTACCTTGGAGCTGCCTCAGGAACTACGCCTTCCCATGTTTCTGATATCGTCGAAAATGGAAGAGTTTACTGTGTGGAGTTTTCTCCAAGAGCAATAAGAAAACTTGTCAGCATATCTGAAAAAAGAAAGAACATGTTTCCTATTCTTGAAGATGCAAATTTCCCTGAAAAATATGCCCATTTAGTAGAAAACGTGGATTTCATCTACCAGGACATAGCACAGCCCAATCAGACAGAGATCCTGATAAAAAACTCCATATTTCTAAAAGGATACGGTGCTATCTGTATAAAGGCAAGAAGTATAGATGTAACATCACCCCCTGAAAAGATTTTTAAGAAAGAGAAAAAGAAGCTTGAAGAGCATTTTGAGATTATAGATTTCCTGAGATTAGAACCATATGAAAAAGATCATGCATTTTTCTTTTTTAAACTATAACTATCCTTTTTCTTCCCTTTCCCTTGTTCTCGATCTTTGTTATCTTTATTTCTCCTATTTCTTTTGTATTTTTCACATGAGTGCCTCCACATGCATCTATATCAAAGTTTTCAATCTCCACAAGTCTTATTTCTTTTACAAAATGAGGAATCATATCCAGTCTCGTTTTTTCATCCACTAATTTTTCTGCTTCTTCTCTCGGAACAGTATAAATTTTAACATCTCTACCCTCTTTTATGATCTCATTTGTTCTTTTCTCTATCTCTTCTTTATCCTCAATCTTCTCAAGATCGAAGTCCATTCTTGCTCTATTGGGTGAGATATCATTTCCGGTGACACCTCCGCCGTACATATCAAAAATAACTCTGCTCAGAATATGAAGGGCTGTATGATACTTCATCATTTTATATCTTCTATCCCAATCTATCTTTCCACTGACTTTATCTCCTTCATTTAATACGCCATTGATCTTATGCAGGACTGTTCCTTTCTCCTTTTTAACTTCGGAGACATTGAAAATTTCTCCATCTCTTTCGATTATACCTTTATCACATTCCTGTCCACCACTCCGCGGGTAGAAGCATGTCTGATCAAGAATAGCATAGCCATTCTCATATTTAAGCACACTGGCTTCAAACTCTTTTCTGTAAGCATCTTCAAGGAACAAAAGCTTTGTATCCATAAAAAAAATGATACAAAAAATTATTTAAACTTTGTTGTTCATGGGAGATCATGATTGAACTTTATAGATTTAAGGACGTTGATCTAAAAGATGGCACTGTGATAGTTGGACATCCCTCTGTAGGTATGATCTCAAGTATAGCAATAAGTTATCTTGTGGATAAACTTGATCTTGATCAGATAGCTGCCTTAGATTCAGAATACTTTCCTCCAATCTCTCTGATATTCAACAACAAACCAAAATGCCCTGCAAGAATTTATGCAAGAGAGGATATAAAGATAGCTGCAATAGTCTCAGAGTTTGTACCCTCACCTTTGGTAGTAAGACCTCTGGCGAGAAAGATCCTGGAATGGACAAAAGAAAATAAATGTAAAAGAATAATAACCTTAGAGGGACTTGTAACCAATGAAGACGGAGAAATAGAAATTTATTATGTAAACTCATTGGATGAAGGAACAGAAAAAATGAAAAAAATGGAAATAAGTGCAAAACCACTGAATCTTGGAATGATAACAGGTGTTTCAGCCGTCCTTCTCAACGAAGGAAGAAGGGAAAATATAGATGTGATAAGCCTTCTGGGAGAGGCAAGACCAAATATACCTGATTCTGAAGCTGCAGCAAAACTGATAAGTGTTATAGATGAGATGCTACCGGAAATAAAGATAGATGTAGCTCCTCTTCTGGAAGATGCCAGAATGCTTGAGGAGAGAATGAAAAAACTGAAAGAACA
>JAGGSA010000075.1 GCA_021159325.1 Methanomicrobia archaeon
CTCTGTCGTCATAGTAGTCAAGTCCTTCTTCGTTCTGTGAGTTGTTCTGAGACCATGGAACTATATCCCACGGACCATCTTTTGCTGTTACACCAGCGTCTCCATCCAAATCAACGAAGTTGGTATTGACATCCGCCCAGTCTCCAAAGTCCGGAGCACCGTCATCATGATCCACATACTCTGCCTCTGTTCCCAAGGAACTGACGCCTGAATGATGCCATACTATGTCAAGATCCCACTGGTTGTCACTTTCACCACATGGCTTTATACATATGGCATCATGGAGAATTCCATAGTTCTCAAGGGCGTAGAGTCTTGCAACAGCTTTGTTATGCCCCGCAGCACCCACGAATGTTTTTACTGTGTCGAGGGCAAAAATGGTCAGAGTTGCATTTACTGTGGTGACAGGCTCATTCTTCTCATACAATGTGATCGGTACTTTCCAGTCCATATCACATATCGTATCCGTTATCCCTATGACGTCGTACTCACAGGATTTCAACTGTACAGATGCAAGGCAGTGTCTGTGTCTATCATCCCACAGCTCCGGGGGAATATCTGGTGGGTATCCGGAGATTGCAGTTATATACTCGCATGGAGTTTCATCATTCGGCCCCTTTATGAGCCACTGAACCTTGTTTTCATATATGTTTATATCATCGAGTGTGATCTCCCATCCATAGAACTCCTTTGTCTCGCCGACATCAAAGATCATCTCATCGTCCCCTCTGCACTCATTCTCTGAGTAATGAGGAGTTCCGTAGACGATGTAGTCATCTCCACTCACTGCATCATATCCCCATCCTATGATATCATAGAAACTTCCAAGCCATTTCACAGTTACAGGATCATCCACGAGAGCATAAGGAGTGGTATTGTCCTCACCGCCAAACCATACCTTATAGGTTGGTTCTCTTTCAATTACTGTCCTGTACTGAAAGTCATATAGATCTATTATGGGATATATTCCTGTCATGGGGTCCTGTGTGAAGTTCACAAAGACCTCCTCTCTCGACTCGTCTTTCTCCAGCAATCCATCCTCATCTTTATCATCCCACCAGAGACTGCTAAGCTCTACGTAGGGAAGATCATTGAAATCTCCCAGTGTGTCTCCAACAGCTATTGCATCACAGTTGTATGTAGCGTTGTTATTGTCATCTACATATGGTTTTATTGATGTCCATGTGGCAGTCTCATACTGAGGTATCACCTCATCATAGTGAGCCATGCTACCCATCTGTGCAGCTATCCAGCTTGCAGCCGTTACATCTGAAGCTGCTGCGTTGGCACCGACTACGATTATCGCGTTCGGTTCTCCTGTTTCAGGATTGATAAAGAAATCTGTATGTTCTGAAGGATCCCATGCGGCAGCTACAGCACTACTTAGCATAACCGCTCCTGCCAGTATTGCACCGATCTTTTTTATTTTCATTTTCATATCACCTTTTTATATTGATGTAGGTTTTCTACATCTATTTTATTCATCACTCTATATTTCATTTTGATATTACCGATGAGCAATATGTCGAAACCCATATATAAACTTTTCGGTCATTAACGCTATAAATAAGCATATAATATTGATCATCAATAGCTGAGTGCAAGTTGTTACCGCATAATTAGTCTAAAAACGAAAAAGAGATCGACGATATCAGAAACTCATCGATAACTTTTTGGTGGCAAGCTCTGAGGTGAAAGAAGATAAGTTCATTCCAACTACCTGTACGTCCCTCATGGAAAGCTCTATTTCCTCTATCTCTGTCGCAAAAGCTATGGGAGTCATCTTGGCTGTTGTTTCAAATATAGACTCCACATCCGGAAAATATCCCTCTATGCCTATTATAAAACTCTCATTCTCTGCTTCTCTGATCTTCATCTTATTTATATACGCTCTTGAATCTGCAAAGATAAGCTCTGCCTGCTCCCTGATCTTTTCTTCCTCACCCTTCACATTGCAGAAAATTGTTAAGGGAATATACTCCTTTTCCTCATCGATCTTCCTTTTTTTTGTCACAGGAAGAACTTTAAGCATGAGATCAAACTCTTTCATTAACTTACGCATTATATTGGAAACATCACCAAGAATCTCCAGAAACTCCTTCTTTTCAAGTACTACCTTACTCTCCAGAACATGAATGGATGTAGGGGAATATATCATTGCTATTCTGACAAATTTTCTGAAATCTGTTCTGATCTCCAGCTCAAGAACAGCAGAGTACATCACTCCCTCATCAAGCTCCTCCTCGACTACGTCCTCTATATTACTCTCCACAATCTCCACGCCTGAATCCCTTATATCATTCAGAGCTTTCTCAAGAGCCGGACGTACCATACTTTTTTCATTACTCTGGGCTTCTATATATACCAGTGCGTCTATTATTCAGATCACCTATGCCATAGATTAAGAGACGTTTTTATAAATCTTTGGGTTATCTGTGAGTGAAAATAAATCTGTATACATCATTCTTCTCATCAAGTCTGCAGAATCCAAATCTCTCAAACTGTATTATCTCACCCACATTAAGAGACTCAATGTTTCTCTCTGCAACACCGGACACAGTCTTCAAACTCTCATTGTTTAACTGTTCGCCTATGAAAAGAACATCTGGAATCACAATCTCCACATTGCAGTGCTCCTCAGGGACCCACTGGATCTTCTTTATATTCTTAAGCGTTGTATCAATGTACTCTCCTATGATCTTCTCCCCGTACTCAATAATCCTCACATTGAAGAGATCCTTCAATCTTATCTCCTTCTCTTTTATATCCGGAATAAAGAATTTTTTACCCACTCTCAGAGTTCTCTCTCCAAGATCTTCTGTGGGATGCATCCTGAGTTTTATTATCTTTTCTGGTGCATTCTCCACTATAAGCTCCTTTGGATTCCCCACAAAGAAAAATCTCTTTGCAATCGGATCAAGGAGCTTCCTGTTTATGGATTCAATGATACTCCAGTCTATAACAGGCTCTGCTGTTGAGAGCCCTATCTCCCTCCCCAGTTCATGGACGGTCTGAGGAAGAATACCTCTCCTCTTCAATCCACGGATCGTCACAAGCCTCACATCATCCCATCCTTTCACTATATTTTTTTCTATAAGGGGTCTTATCTTCCTCTTTGCTGTTGGGGTGCCTCTGACACTGAATCTTGAGTACTCTCTCACAAACGGCTGTTTCAATCCCAGGCACTCCCTTATATAATTCTGAACCTCAATCCTGAAATGGAACTCATTATCCCTCAGGACATGTGTGACCTCTGCATCCTCTATGGCACATGCAAAGTCATAGAGCGGCCAGAGTTTGTATTTATTACCAACGATTGGATGAGGATCCAGATTTATTCTGAAGAGAGTCGGATCTCTCATTGCTGTATTCCGGGATCTCATATCTCCCTTCAGTCTCAGTACCCCCCTGATTTCCCCTTTCTTCAATAACTCAAATAGTTTCAGATTCTCTTCTATCCCTCTCTCTCTGCATCTGCACTCTCTCATCTCAAATCTGTCCCTATGTATCTTCTCCTCATCGCATTCACAGACATATGCTTTTTCTCTTTTGATAAGCTCTTTGGCATAGAAATAGTATCTTTCAACGTTTTCGCTCTCTTTTTTTTCAATGTCCCAGTCTATTCCCAGCCACTTAATATCCTCTTTAATGCTATCATAGTACTCCTTTTTCTCTTTAGAAGGGTTTGTATCATCGAAACGAAGAATGACTTTTCCATTGTATTTTCTGGCATAGTACCAGTTAAAGAAAAAGGACAATCCGTGACCTATATGAATATATCCATTCGGTTCGGGAGGGAGCCTCGTGATAACTTCTCCAGAATGAGGAAGATCTGGAAGCTCTTTTATCCTCTTTGTTTTTCTTTTTTGAAAATATTCTGGATATATCTCTCTTAAAAGCTTTTTCTGATCTTCTAAATCCAGACTATTTATTTCTTTTACTATCTCCTCTATCTCTCTCAATATCTCAGGAATTTTACTCCTTAACTCTTTATTTTCTGATATTACCTTACCGAGCACAGCCTTTGGATCTGCCCTTCCTTTATGCTCCACAGCATTTATGAGAACATGTTTTTTTATCATGAAAATATCCTCGTTCCTTTAAAATCTCCTTTAACACAATCTGTGATCCTTCCCTTTACTGTTATATTTATAAGATCTACCTCGATTCCAAGTTTCACTATTCTCCTTATCTCCTCAAGTTTTCCACCCATCCCTCCCGTAACATCCTCTGTATCCCCAATCTCAATGGAAAGCTCTCTGAGGGATATCTCCCTGATTATCTCTGCATCTTTATGTTTTCTGGGATCTTTGTCATATACTCCATCCACATCCGTCCCGAATACTACCTTTCCGGGTCTGAAAATTCTGGAAAGCTCATAAATAATCCTGTCTCCAGAAAGAATACAGAATCCTATCCTCTCATCAAAAACAGTATCACCATAAAGAACGGGTATCGCACCAAAATTCAATATTTTGGATACAGGCTCTGAAAAAAACTTAAATATCTCTTTATTTTTTGTTATGATACATGCTGAACTCTGTACAGGAACTGCATTGACCTTCTGATTGAGAATTTTTATGAAGATATTGTTCAGCTCCTCCATCTTCTCCTTTGTCTCTGAGAAGCCTTTTATCTGCTCAGGAAACATATATCCCTCGTTGAGTCTGTATTTCTTCGCAGGATAATGACCGAATGATCCACCCCCGTGAACAAGGATAACAGAATCTTTAATTTCCTTTAACTCCTCTGCTATAAGCTCCATCACATCTGTTCTTGGTGTGTATGGTTTCTGTTTATCCGTAATTGCAGAGCCACCGGCTTTTATGATGATCATGATTTTAAGAAGAATAGAGGGTATAAATATTTTGTCTCTCCGCTATCCTCCTCCGATAAGTGGGAAAATTGAAACAACATCTTCTTCTTTTAACTTCGTTTCCACTCCCTTCAAATACCAGATGCTTCTGCCGTTCACAAGAACTATGATATCTTCAAGTTCTAATGGATCTGTATTTTTTATCAGAAGAGGTGCCAATTTTTTGTATCTGGCGATCAGTAATCTTATAAGTTCCTCTATATTTTTTGCGGAGATATTCACCTCTTTTTTACCGGCGGCCTCTCGAAAAGCTGCAAAGAGTCTAACTGTTACCATATTACTGACCTCCACAGCTTGGACACTCTGGATTTTTTTCTATCCTGATAAGCTCATATGTAAAATAGCGAGAGTCATACACAAGAAGTTTGCCTGTTAACAGTGGATCTATCCCAGAAAAAAACTTTATTACTTCAGTTGCCTGGATTGTTCCGATAGTTCCTGGAGTTGTTCCCATTATTGGCACCTTTTTCTCAGGGGGCGATCTGGGAATGATACATCTGAGGCATGGTGTCCTCCCAGGTATTATTGTCGTTGCCCTTCCTTCAAACTCATAGCATGCACCATGAAAAAAGGGAATTCTCAGTTTTAATATAGCATCGTTCAGTATGAATCTAGTTTTAAAGTTATCCAGGCAGTCAACAACCCCATCAGCACCTTTTAATAAACTCAATACATTTCCCTCAGTGATCTTCTCTTTTATCCCGAGTATTTCGATATCTGAATTTAGCTGTGTCAGTTTCTCAACTGCAGAATCGACTTTGCTTTTTCCAATGTCCTTCTCCCAGTGCAGTATCTGCCTGTTTAAATTGGAGAGCTCGACATTCTCGTGATCTATAATAGTTATATGGCCAGCTCCAGCAGCAGTCAGATACAGTGCCACAGAGGATCCAAGGCCTCCAGCACCCGCAATAACAATATGTGCTTTTTTCAAATTTTCCTGTCCTTTTTTTCCAAATGCCTCTATTTTTATCTGTCTATCATATCTCGTTAAATCTTTATCTGATAACATTTTCACTCCTTTATCTCATACTCCCATTCTACCTTAACTCCTCCTATCTTCATCTGAGCTAAAGCTGAACAGTATTTTCCCTGACTGAGTTCTATAGCTCTTATAACTTTATCTCTGTTTAATTTGCCTTTGAACTTATAATTGAGTTTGATTTTTGTAAAGTATCTTGGATACTCCTCTCTTCTCTCTCCCTCTATCTCTATCTCAAATCCCTCTACAGGCTCTCTGAATTTTTTCAGAATATCAACAACATCATAAGATGTGCATCCTGCCACGGACATGAGGATCAACTGCATTGGCGTCAGATTTTCACCGCCTATCTCTATGGATTTCCCATCGCATTCTCCAGAAAATTTCATATCATCCATCCATCTTACCTTGGCTTTCATGTTATCTTTTTGAATGGTATGTTTAAAAAGTTATTCAGGTAGAATACGGTGCTGTATGAAATCCTTAAACTGGTACTTCTTCTGCAATCCAAGAACATCTTCATAAAACTCCACAGCTTTTTTTAAGTCCTTCACTGTGAGTGTTATATCCCATATTCTTCTAATCATAATTAACATGAATATAAAATATGGCTTTCCTAAGGCATTTCAC
>JAGGSA010000066.1 GCA_021159325.1 Methanomicrobia archaeon
AAAATATTCGTTGTTTCCTTAGTTCTGGTTTTAGCATTTCCCTATTTTGTGGAAGCTCTGGTAAATGATGATGGACATATTGAGGGAAAAGTTCTTAATGAAGCTGGTGATCCTATTGAAGGAGCCACAGTAGTTGCCTGCTGTTATATGAAGAGATATACAACTACTACAGATGCTGACGGGAATTATAAATTACCTTCACCAATTAGCACAACAAAAGAAATCTCTTGGGATGATATGGATGATAAATGTCATTCCAATGATTCTCCCTGTACCGAAGAGTGGAAACCATTAAATCCAGATTGGGAGTTACAAGTAAATAATTCTGACAAACATGAAGGATCAGGCTCTTTGGACTTTGCCATCAAGTCATCAAATGCAGACAATGGCAGTTTTGGTGTAACTTTGATTCCTTTTGAAGATTTTTCACCTTATGACTATCTAAATTTTTGGGTAAAGACTCCGGTTTCATCTTCTTTTAAATTTGAAATAGAATCTTCAAGTGGCACAGCTTATTGGAATGTTAGTACGTTTTCTACAAACTGGGAAAAAATTACGATTAATTTATCTGAACCTGATGGTGGAAGTGTTGATCTATCACATATAACAAAAGTAGCGTTCTCAGAATTGAAGAGACCAAGCTCTGATGTGTATCATTATTTATTTGATTATATCACCCTTGTAAGAGAGGAAATTACAACGTATCAAAAACTATTACTCCTGAGATTGAAAGCACCCATTGTATCTTATGAAGAGTATCATCCCATTACGATCAGTGTGAATTATAAAATGAAGTATGTGAATGAGGAGGGTAAAGAAGTTGAGGAGAACTTTCAGGAGGAGTTCAAACAGGATATAAATGTTTATCCAAAAACTGTGCAACTGGATATAAAACAGTTTGTATCATATAAAAAGCTGATACTTGGAGAGGAAAGTGATGTAACTGTCACAGTTGAGAATACAGGAGATTTAAAAGCTTATGATCTGGAGATAATATGTTATACACCCTCAGGACTGGAACTCATAGAGGGTGAGGCTTCTAAAAGCATAGATGAGCTTTCACCCGGAGAGAGTACTCAGTTCTCATACAGGATAAAAGCGAAAGAGATAGGGGAGTATGAACTGATAACAAAGGTGAGGTACAAAGATGAAAGAGGGGAATCCTATGAGCAGCCTATTAAGCCAGAAAGAATATCCCATATACTAGTTTATAAGGAATTCCCAAGATTGAACGTAAGAAAAAATATAGACAAGACAAATATACTGGTAAATCAGCATATCGTGGTCGTTATTGTGGTGACAAATACAGGAAATAAGCCTGCAAAGGACGTTGTGATCATCGATACAATTCCAGAGAGTTTCTCCCTTGAAAGCAGTAAGGAAGAGGAGATCACAGGGGATGTAAATGTCTTTAAAATCAGCCGTATGGATCCAAATGAAAAGAAGGTTTTCAGCTATATAATCAAGGCAGATGAGCCCGGGAAGTATACACTTAAGGGATGCAAGGTGAGGTACAGTGATTATGAAAATAACTACTTTGAATACGAAGCTCCAGATGTTAATATAGACGTCAGTGGAATACCGAAGCTCAATCTTGAATACTCTATATCGAGAGAGAGCGTACAGGATGGAGAGCTGCTGACAGTGATCGGGAAGGTATCCAATATAGGCAACGGACTGGCAAAAAACATAACTCTTGATCATGTTTACAGTAAAGGAGAGCTTGTCAATGGAGATCTCAAAAAGGAGATAGAGAACCTCAAACAAGGAGAGTATCAGAAGTTTAAATTCACAGTCAGGGTACCTGTATCAAGTACAGCTTACGATTTCAGAATAGATGTTGATTATAATTACTATGACATACTTGGAAATGCTTATCCCGGGAAACAGAAATTTATACAGAAAATAGACGCAGACAAACCCAAAATAGAGATTTCAAGAACAGTGGAGAAGATGGTAATTAAAAAGAACAAATACTATATAGACTCCGGATACTCCTTTATAATCAGTCTGACATTCGTCAATACAGGTACGGCTGATGCTGTTGACCTTGTTCTTGAAGAAAAACTTCCGGAGGGATTCGAGGTCATAAACGGAACAAATAAATGGGAGGGAGATCTTAAAAGAGGAGAATCGAAAACTATAACATACACAGCTCTTGGATATGTTGGGGGAAACTATTCTCTGACACCTGAGGCTGTTTATAAAGACAAATGGGGCGTTTCATACTCCACAAGAGGTAAAACACTGGGATTCACGCTGAGAGGTCTGAAAATCTCAAAGAGTGCCAGCAAAAATAAGATAAAGGAGGGAGATACGGTAGATATCAATATAAGTATAAAAAATTATGACGATTCTAGTGTAACAGATATAGTTGTGGAGGACTCGATACCAGAGGGATTTGAGCTTGTGGAAGGAGAAACAACTGTAAAAAAGGATCTTCTCAAACCGAATGAAACATTCAGTTTTACATATAAGATAAAAGCCAGAAGATCTGGAAATTACACTCTGAGCAAAGCGAAGGTAAGCTGGAAGAATCCCTATGGTGAATCCAGACAGATTGAATCTGCAGAGTATAAGATAAATGTCGAGAAACGTCCTCCTCCAGCCACAACTACACCTCCTCCCACAACTCCTGTGGTAACTCCTGTATATGAAAAATATGTCTCCAAAATACTACTTTTACTTGTTGTCATCCTCTTACTCATAATAGCTATCATAGGAATAAGAACATACTCAAAAAGAAGATTTAAGATTGAAGAAGAAGGTGAAGAAGAGCTTATGGAGGGATTGGAGCTTCCAGAAGAGAGTGAAATATCTACAGAAGAATTGCCTGAGGAAACAGAGGAAAAAACACCAGAGGAGATATTCAAAGAGATCTCCCTTCCAGAATTTGAAGAAGAGGAAGAAAAAAAAGAGGAGAAATATCCCAATGCTCCGGGATCCATAAAAAAGATTCTTGAATGGCAGGAAAAAGAGGAAAAAAGAAAGAGGAAGGAAGAAAAAAAAGAGACAGAAGAGGACAGAAAGAGATGGTTTGATATGGACTACGATATAACGGAGGATATGACACCCAAAGAAGTATTAAAAGGTAAGAAAAAGAAAAAGGAAGAGTAAATGAAGGTAATTCACAGAGATATTAAAAAGAATTTTATAAAATTAAAGGCAGAATCCTTAGATGATCTCTGGCATTTAAAGCATATAATAAGAGAGGGAGATCTACTCGAGGGCAAAACATTTCGCAGAGAAGAGCAGAAAACAGACAAAATCAGGAAAGAGAGAACGGAAAAAAAGCCAGTTTATTTGAAGATCAGATCCGAAAAAGTAGAGTTTCATAAGGATACAAATAGATTGAGAGTTACGGGTCCCATAGTGGAAGGAGAAGATACAGGAAGCTATCACACATTCA
Source organism: Methanomicrobia archaeon (assembly GCA_021159325.1). Lineage (GTDB taxonomy): Archaea > Methanobacteriota_B > Thermococci > Methanofastidiosales > B48-G16 > B48-G16. The sequence continues at coordinate 3,410 of JAGGSA010000066.1, forward strand.
ACATAGAAGAAGGCAGTGTTATAGGTATAACTAAACAGTGGAAGGAGTACGAGTTAGATAGGATTGAGGAAGCAGTAAAAAACACAGATGCACCAAAGATCCTTATCCTCAATATGGATATGGGAGAATCTCTGTTTGGAGTTGTGAGAGAGTATGGTGTTGATTTTCCTGCAAGCATGAATGAAAATATTCCAGGAAAATACTATTCTGTTAAGAGAAAAAAAGAAAAGGAGAATTTTTTTAAAAATGTTGCAGAAAAGATCATTGAGATTCTTGATAGATACTCCATAGAAAAATTCATAATTGCAGGTCCGGGGTTTGTGAAGGAGGAGTTCGCAAAGTTTCTTAAGGAAAAATATCCTCAGCTGAATGGAAAATACATTCTGAAAAGAGCATCATCTACTGGTAGAACAGGAATATACGAGGTAATTAAAAAAGGAGATCTTGAGGATATATACAGAGAATCAAGAGTCTCCAAGGAGATAGGGCTGGTGGAAGAACTCTGTCAGAAAATACTCAGGGATGAGGCTGTATATGGTATCAAAGATGTCGAAAAAGCCATTGATTATGGAGCTGTTGAGAGATTATTGATCCTTGATGATCTCCTGAGAGACGAAAATTATGAAAAGATTCTGGAAAAAACAAGGAAAAAAAACTGTAAGGTTTATGTGATAAGCAGTGAACATGAAGGAGGCGAAAAGTTAAAGGGCCTTGGAGGGATCGCAGGTCTTCTGAGATTTAAAATTTCTTAATGAACTTCACCAGTCCCCTTTCCGTTGTGATATAGAATCTCTGATCTTTTATGATCACCGTTGGCAGTGAGTGAATCTTGAAAGACACCTCTGATTTTATTTCCTCATACTCTTTAGGTTTGAAGTTTATTGCTCCTTTTGACACATGGCTTAAAAGAGCAAATATGGTCAGTGCTCTGTTACAGTACTTTGAGTCCTTCTCTATTATCAGCTGAGCTTCTATTGGTTCTATCGAAAATTCCTGATTCAGAATATACTTTCTGTTATACTCCTCTATTTTTGGCTCCCCGTATGCCAAGAAGACTGCATCTTTGTTACAGGAAGCTATTATCTCTGAAAAATCGGGATAATCTATGAGTTTCTCTATTTTGAATCCCGTATCTCCAACTATTCTAACACCACACTGCTTTGTTTTGCAGTATCTGCATTTTTTGAGATCGAAAACGATATTGAGCATGTTTCCCATCCTGATCTCTTCCTTAAGTCCTCTGATTATACTTTCTTCTGTGAGTTCACCGACAAAGATTCTGTTGTTTATCATCAAAGTGGGCTCAAGAAAATCTGAATCTTCCACTGGGAAAAACTCAATTTTCATGAATTTCTTTAGATCCTCAAGAACAGGAGGGATCTCCCCCTCCAGATGATAAAACTCTATCTTAAGTTTCTTAACATCCGGAGGAAGATCATAGAATCCTATCTCATCTTTACTCTCATATACTTTCAGAGGTTTGTAAGTCTTAAGAGGAGTCTCATTCACTATTTTCTCTTCAGATTCCTCCTCAATCTCTTTTTCTTTTTCTGTAAAGGTAAGTTCTATTGCATTTTTTGGACATGCTTCCACGCATTCCCCGCAGAGTATACAATCTGTACTTCTCTCGCTCTGATATGGAATGAGACCTACGGGGCAGGCACTGACACACGCGCCACATCTATCACAGCTATCTTTCACATGTAATCTTAAAAAACTTATTTTATTGAAAATTCCTGCCCATGCACCAAGAGGACAGAGATTCCTGCACCAGAACCTCGATATAAAAAATATTATCCCTATCAGAAAAATAAAGAAAAGTATCCTGAGTATAAAAAGGGTATCAAAGATCATTCCATGCTCCATCCTGTAAGGCACTGCAGCCTCTATGAAACCCACGGGACATATCTTGCAGAAAAGCGTATCAGAGAACTTCCATGCTGCTGCCAGTGTCAGTATCAGAACTATGAATTTTGTAAATCTGAACTTATGAACGGTCCTTTTTCTTCTGTTAAAGATCTTATCCACTGCATCCTGTAGAATCCCAAAAGGACACATCCATCCGCAGAACACCCTTCCCAGAACAGTGAAAAACAGAGTTGTGTATCCTATGAGGTAGTATGGTACCTTCCCGAGGATTATGAAGTTCTGAATAGCACCGATGGGACAGGCTGTGGATGCGAGGGGACAGGCATAACAATGTAAATAAGGGGTGTATAACATCTTGAAGATTATTCCCACTCCTGCCAGATTCACCATTATCAGAGACGAGATCTGCACAATTCTCCTCTTTTTTAACTTTTTTTCTCTGAAAATAAATATACTGAGTCCTATAAGAGCGAGCGCTATTAAAAGAATAAAAAAATCAATTTTAGTTACACCTCTTTCCTTCATCTTTATAATACCTATCAGGAAAATTAAGATCCCTGCTCCAAGAATAAAGGATATTTTTTTCATGTTATTCCTCTATGCTTTTCTCAATAACATCGAGTATTTTACTGTCCAGTTTATATGCCCCATAAAACGTTCCTTTCACCTCATTATCCACTATCACTATGGTGCACGGAAGCCCATTTATACTGACACCATATTTCTCAAACTCTTCAGGGTTTTTTTCATACTCTATTACTCTGTAATCTATAAACTCCGAAGATTCAGCTATCTCCTTGGCAGTGGCTATAGCTTCCGGACAGTATTTGCACCATTCTGCAGAGAAAACTATGATCTCCACCTCATGATTTAATTTCTCAATACCTGTACTTTCAATTCCAGTTTCATACCCTGCGGGAGTGAGACCGAGACAGGAAAGACATATGTATGTGGCTATATTCTCTGTATCCACATGCTGTCCTGCTTTTATACCGTAACTCAGCAGGATCAATCCTGTTATCAGGATACTCATTCCGAGTTTGTTCATGAAAATCATACAAAGATTTGTTATATATATTTTTTGGTTAATGGGATGTCCTTTTCCTGTCTCAATCACAGATAATGAAAAATTA
>JAGGSA010000055.1 GCA_021159325.1 Methanomicrobia archaeon
AAGAGAGAAAAATGGATTAACTTTTTTGGTTAGGTTGAGAGATTGACCTATAAGCCAAAACTTCTGAATAAAATTTATTATTTATACACTATTGATACTCTGTCTCATGCCATTTTACATAACAGATCTTCAGATCACAAAAAAACATATATACCAGGAACGTATTCAGGAGTGTATATAAAGTTTTTGTGGAATACATCCTCGTATACCAAAATCTTTTTAAAGAGAAAAGATAAGATAGAAGCAATGAAATTATGTCGGAGTTTGATCTCAATTGCTTACTGAGAAAATTTTGTTGGAAATAATATCTTTGGTAGTACTGTTGTTTTTATCAGCCTTTTTCTCTAGTGCTGAGACCGCATTCACTCATATAGATCTCCTGAAAGTTAAATCTATGGTGAATAATGGAAATAAAAAGGCTGAAACTCTTGAAAAATTAAAAAATAATCCAGAAAAGACTCTTACAACAATTTTGATCGGGAATAATCTGGTCAATATCTCTGCATCTTCAATAGCCACATCTCTTGCCATAGATTTCTTTGGAAATAAGGGAGTAGGTGTCGCCGTCGGTGTGATGACATTTCTGATTCTCGTTTTTGGGGAGATAACACCAAAAAGCTACGCCATAAGAAAGGCTGAATCTCTGTCTATATCTGTTGCACCCCTCCTTGACTTCTTATCAAAGGTATTCTACCCCATAAGTTTGGCTTTTAGTGGGATATCCCGTATTTTTCTCGGAAAAAACATTAAAAGCTCTCCAACTTTTACTGAAGAAGAGATAAGAACACTTATAGATGTCAGTGAGAATGAAGGAACAATAGAAGAAGATGAAAAGGAGATGATAACGAGTATATTTGAGTTTGGGGACACGCGGGTCAAGGATATAATGGTTCCAAGGATCGATATGGTGTGTGTGGATGCTGACGAAAATATAAAAGAAGTCCTGAACAAGGCGATAAAGGCAGGATACTCCAGACTTCCCGTATATGAGGATAGAATAGACAATATCACAGGGATACTGTATGTGAAAGATCTTCTTAAATACCTTAAAAATGGGAACTTCAATATAACAGCAGATAAAATTAAGAGAGAAGCATATTTCATACCTGAAACAAAAAGAGCTGACGATCTTCTGAGAGAGATGCAGAAAAAAAGAGTTCATATGGCTATCGTTATAGGAGAATATGGAGAAGTGGTGGGACTGGTGACCTTGGAAGATCTCATAGAGGAGATAGTCGGTGAGATCTTCGATGAGTATGATATAGCAGAGGATGAGATCACATATCTGGATAAGAATACAGCAATTGTGGATGCACGATTAACAATAGATGAGATCAATGAAAAGCTGGGTCTGGACCTTCCCAACGACCCTTTTGACACTCTAGCAGGATTTATGATGGATGCTCTCGACAAGGTACCTGAGGAAGGAGAAGAAGTTGAGTATGAAAATACCAAGTTTATCATAGAGAAGATGGATGAGAAAAAAATAGCAAAGGTAAGGATAATTAAATCCACTGAGTAAGCTTTTTCTGAGCAAAAACCTCTTTCAAAATTTCTGAATTTTCTATCCAGAAATCTATTGAAATTTCAAATCTCTCTGCGATCCTCAAAAGAGCCTCTTCAAGTGTATTGAATTTTAAAGGTTTATTTCTCATGGCGTTTCTGACATTTTCTCTCACATGCCATACACCCACAGGCATTATATACCCTGGATGTGCCTCTCTCATCACAATGACAGTAGCCTGTCTTCTCTCTTTTTCCAGTGCCTCTAAAACAGCCAATCTTGCAGAGTAATAACACCCTCCTATTCTGGCATATGTAGTTCTTCCTTTATAACTCTCAAAATCAGAGTACAGGACAAAGCTCTCAGGATTCTGATTCCATAATGTTCCGGGATACCATGTCTCCATTGATTCATAACTCCATGCCTGAGGAAGCATCAGAATCTCGAATCTGTTATCCAGAAACTCGGATTCATAGACTCTGTACTCATTTATAACAGGGTACCTCCTCACATTTTCCATGAGTTCCTTGCTCAGCATATCATCAATGGCTGTGATACTCCACCTTGTGGGTACAAGCTTTCTGTTTTTCTCTATTCCAAAAGCACCAACACTGAAAGCCTTCTGAATAGAGGAAACAGGAACTTTCTCCTTATACAGAAAACATATGGCTTCTTTTGCTTTTAAATCTGTATCATAGTAACATTTCTCCATTTTCCTGTCCCAGTATGTGTTGTCTATTGATAAATCCCTCAGAGGAGCCGAGGCACCAAAGGGCTGAACTTCATCACTCATCACTATCTGTCTTCTTGGCTTTTTTGAGAGAATCATCTCTGAATCCACGGGCTTTTTTGAGAGTGCTATCTCTCTTGTGAGTTCTATCATCTTGTTTCTGTCTTTTATATTTGTTCTGTACATTCCTCTGACAAGTTTTACTCTGAAATCCACTATCTCTTCAATGCTCTTCCCGAACCATCTTTCCGGAGTATCTATTATCGATGTATCTCCCACCTCAGGAGGTATCATTGGCCCTATATAGACATTTGGATACCCAATTCTTCCTATAAAAACACTTGGAGGAGAACTTCCATTTAATTCTGTCTTATCCAGCAATTTATATTTAGAATGAAAATTTAAATTGATAAGAATAGGACATCTTGATCTTCCGCATAACATTCTTGATCCTTTACAGAGAACGCATATATTTTTCTCCAATTTCACATTTTTTCCTAATAATCCATCTTTTTTTGCTATATCCACTACTCTTTTAGCAAACTTCATTGATATTCCTTATTCTGAGAGGATAAAAATTTATCCATTACACCTTTGCCCAGTCCCATGATGTCCATGTTTCTCTTCCATTTGCCTCAAGAATTTTGGAGCATTCTTTGCAGAAAAACTGTGTTTTATCATCTATATCATACTCATTCAGAGAAAAGTTCATTACACATTCTTTTTCCCTGCAGTGCTTGAGTCCAAAGGTATGTCCCAGTTCATGGACAGCTTCCTTTATTGTTCTCTCCAGTAGTTTTGTGTTTGTGGCCTTGTTTTTCAATCTGAATACTGAAACAAGAGCAATGGAATCATTTGCCTGTCCATAAAGTTCTATATATGGAGGATCATAGATCTCCACATCTGTCAATACCAGAACTTTCTTTATTTCTTCATTTAAAACTTTCTCAGCTTTATTTTTCATCTCCATTCCGAGATCAAAGAAGGGTTGAGTAAGATATTTACCCACTGTTTCGTTGTATGCAAGTTTTGGTATATTTAATGTCTTTTTTGGTATCATCTGACAGGATACTTTAATATTGGACTTTTTAAATGATTTCTCTACTCCTTTCATCAAACTTTCAAGAAATTTTTCTTTCGAACCAATTTTACCTGTGGGAACAACTCCTATGATCATGAAAGCACCTATTTTACCACAAGAACAGAACATTCTGCAAATCTTATAACTTCCTGAGCTGTGCTTCCTATGAGAATCCTTCTTACACCTGTCTCTCCTCTTGATCCAAGAACTATAAGATCTATCTCTTTTTTCATTGCCAGGAAAACAATCTCATCCGGTGGCTCGCCCTCTTTTATAAATGTCTCTGCATTCAGTCCCTGAGAGTTTATATAATCCTCTGCCTCCTTTATTATTCTTTCTGCCTTTGCAGTCTCATGTGATGATTTTTCCTTCATTACAGTCACAACATAAATCTCAGAATCTGTTAACTGTGCTAACTTCACAGCTCTGTCAAGCGCTTTTTTTGCCATGTCTGAACTGTCCATTGCCACAAGTATCCTTCTGTACATGGAATCACTGATCTAACTCTACATCCAGCCTTTTAAAAACTTCTCTTTTAAGGGAATCTATATCCCCACTCTTTGCTGATATTTTTATTTTTACATTCTCTATGTACCTGAGATCCGATTTGTTCTGACATACAATTAACGGTATTTCCATATTTTTAATATCCTCTAAGAGACTGAACTGTTCTTCAAGAGAGTATCCACATGTTTCTGATGGATCAATGATGAATATGATAAGATCTGCTAAATGTCGAAGTGCTAAAACAGCTTTCAGCTCTATCTCATTTCTCTCCTCAAACCTTCTATCCAGAAGCCCAGGGGTATCTATAACCTGTATATCATTATGTTTATATTCAAAATATCCTATATTTATTCCCTTGGTGGTGAATGGATATGTCTGCACCTCCGGCTCTGCACCTGTAAGAGCGTGGAGTACTGTAGATTTACCCACATTGGGCATCCCTGCAATGACTATTGTGTAACACGATTTTACCTCAGGTATCTGCTTTAGTTTTTCTCTTGCGTTGTTTAAGAACTCCATATTTTTCCCAATCTTTTTTAGAACTGAGATATATCTACCATAAGCCTCTCTTCTGAGTTTGTCCAGTCGATCTATACTTTTTGTTCTTTTCATCTTCCTTATTGTTTCATTTTTTATCCTCTGAATTGTTTTCATTGCCCAGCTTAGAGCTCCTATGTTATGCTTTAATTCGTCTAAGCTCACTGTGATATCTACCATCTCCCTGTAAAAGGGATCGAGATACTCAAAAGAAGGATACCTCTTTACAACTTTCTCAAGCATGGAGTTTATCACCTGAGATGCTACCTCTACCCTTGCCATTTCTTTCTCTCTGATCTTAATCTCGAATGGTATTTTTTTATCAGGAAAATTTATTTTTGAGGCTCTTCTGAAAGCTTTCTCTATTATCATATCTCCTCTGATGATCGGAACATCTTTAAACATCAAAGAAACTCTGCAAAGAAACATAAAAACATTGGCAATCCCTTAACAATATAATCAACTTATAGTTTATTATTATTATTTTTAAGTTCTGAACAGTAAACTTTTTAAAGGGAGGTACTATTTTTTATGAAGAGAGAATAGAAGAGGGAAAAGAATGAAGGATTGGAAAAACTTCTGGATATTCTTCCTCCCCACATCATAGCTCTCTCTGTAGTTGCAATCTCGTTCTTTGGTATAATAATATTTGTTTTCAGATATTCGAGGAGCGTTACGGCAGGACTCACAAAGTAATCTATCTGGACACGCCCTTCAGAAGAACCTCTATAATCTCTTTCTTATTTTTGAAATGTTTTCTGCATGGTTCCAGTATATCTATAAGGGTTTCTGCTACAGAGTTTTTAAGATCTAAGGGGTGAAGCTCACCTTTCCTGAATGCATCTTCTAACTCTGTATAACACCAGAATGTCACATCTCCTCCAAATTTTTCTGGTCTGTGTACTGTAAATTCCTTCTCCTCTCCCCTGAAGATGATGTATTCAGCTATTTCCAGGATTGGATTATTCTCTGTAATCTTTGCAGGACAGTATGCATCTTTTATCTTTTCTTTTATCTCTTCCTCTGAGTCATGGACAAAAATATTGGCTTTTGGGGAGGATTTACTCATCTTGGAGCTTATTGAAATATCAATCTTTGAATCTTTATCAAATCCAGATGCTTTTGGCCCTGTTAATCCCATAAGGAGATGATAATGGACACAGGTTGGCTTTTTGAGCTTTAATTTTTCACTCATCTCTCTCACAAGCATATGAGCCTTTCTCTGATCCATTCCCGCACATGCTATATCGAGATCCATCTGAAGTATATCTGAAGCCTGCATTGCGGGATATATGTACTGGGCAACATTCTGCATCTCTCCCTCTTTTCTTCCCATTATCGTGAGGCATCTTGTCATTCTTGCGATCGTTGTGCTTTTTGTTATCCTTATCACCTTCTCCCAGTAGGAAAGATCACTGCAGAGATCGGATGCCCATATAAACTTCACCTTTCTTTTATCCACTCCAAGGGATATCCACACCTCTTTCAGATACTCTCCAGATTTTCTGATGAGCTCCATATTTCCACCCATCTTTTCATTTATCCATGCATGCCAGTCTGCAAGGAATAAAATAAATTTTATTCCAGCATTTATCATATCAATTGTTTTTAAAGCTGTAACAAGCCCTGTACCGAGATGTGCCAGTCCTGAAGGCTCAAATCCCTGATATGCTAAGGGAGAATCATTTGTTTCAAATATATTTCTCAGTTCTTCCTGTGTTATTACCTCTTCTGTTGGAACTCTATTTACCAGTTTTATCTTCTCCTCAATATCCATAGTCCCACCATATTTCAAGTTTATCTTCTCTTCTAATTGCTCTATACTCTTTTTTAACCTCTATTTTTATGTTTTTTGGTATCTTGTCTCTTTTTATATAGGAGGTTTCATAATTCTTTAAAGACATGATCTGTACTCTCTCGGGAGTTATCTCTGTTATCATGATATCCTCAAACTCCGGATCAATACTAATTATCACCACACACATGATCATGCCCGAAACTATAAAAAACAACAAAAAGCCAAATAACC
>JAGGSA010000005.1 GCA_021159325.1 Methanomicrobia archaeon
ATATCTCATCATATATAGGAAATAGTATTGTAGTCACATTCAGTTTTGATACTAGAGATGGATTGTATAACAACTACGAAGGCTGGTATGTTGACGATATTTATGTAGACGTATCCCAGTAACCTTTTAAAAGAAGAAAACCATATAGTAAAAAGGTGTTTACATGACAACAGTATATGATGTTCCAGCAGACAAGTTAATAGAAAAATTGAAAGAGGAATTAAAGACAATGAAGGAGATAACTCCTCCAGAATGGTCTAAATTTGTGAAGACCTCGTCTTCAAAGGAGAGACTCCCTGACCAGGAGGACTGGTGGTATATAAGAGCAGCCTCCATACTGAGAAAAATATACATATATGGGCCTGTTGGAGTCTCAAGGCTCAGAACTGCATACGGTAGCAAAAAAAACAGAGGACACAAGCCGGAGAGATTCAGAAAGGCAAGTGGTGCGATAATAAGGAGAATACTACAGCAGTTAGAGGAAGCAGATCTCGTGAAGAGTGAGACAGGAAGAGTCATAACCCCAAAAGGAAGATCCTTACTTGATAGAATCTCAAAGGAGATAGAGGGATAAATTATGGAGGAGGATATAGAAGAGATCAAGAGAAAAAAATTAGAGGAGCTTAAAAAAGCTGAAGAAAAACAAAAGATGGAGATACAGAAACAGCTTATTTTGCGTCAGATACTCACAAATGAAGCAAGAAACAGACTTGTAAGAATAAAAATGGCAAGACCTGAGTTTGCAGAACAGGTAGAGATGCAGCTGATTCAATTGGCACAAACAGGAAAGCTACAGAAAAAGCTCACAGACGAAGATCTTAAAGTTATCCTGAGATCACTTCAGGAGAAAAAACCAAAGTACAGGATCATGAGACGATGATATGGAAGCCAATCTACTTTTCAGCGGAGGCAAGGATAGCTCGTTAACAGCCTACATACTTAAAAGACTCGGGTATGAAGTAAAGACGATCACAGTAACATTTGGGTACAGTGAGACCTGGAGACTTGCAAAGGAAACATCTGAAACTCTCGGGTATGAGCATAGAGTGATAAAGATGGATGAAAAAATATTGAGAGAAGGATGCAGAATAATGATGGAAGATGGATATCCTCTGAGAGGTATCAAATATATTCATAAAGAGGTAATAGAAAATCTTGCAAAGGATTATAAAGTAATCTGCGATGGATCAAGAAGAGACGACAGAACTCCAAAGCTTGAGTTCAATGAGATAAGAAGCCTTGAGGATAGATATGGGGTGGAGTATATCTCTCCCCTTCAGGGCATCGGATATAAAACGATAAGATACCTGGCAGAGAGACTGTTTATAATAGAAACGTATGACAGCAGTGAAAAAAGAACAGCAGATTACGAAACAGAAGCAAGGTTCTTCCTTGGAGAGAAAGCAAAAAAAATATTTCCAGTACACGAACAAACAAGAGTTCTTGGCTGGAGAGGTGATGTAAAATGGCAAGAAACAAACCACTTGGTAAAAAACTGAGATTGGGTAAAGCCTTAAAGCAGAACAGGAGACTTCCTGTATGGGTATGGGTGAAAACAAGATTACAGGTTAGAACTCATCCAAAGAGAAGGAACTGGAGAAGAACAAATCTCAAAAGGTGATTTTATGAAATTAGGAGAAGAAAGAATTTATACCATTCCTCTTAGAAAAGCTAAAAGGACACAGAGAAAGAAGAGAACTCCAAGAGCAGTAAGGGAACTAAGAAGTTTTCTGAGAAGACATGCGAAAGCAGAGAATATAAAGATAGATTCTAAACTGAATGAAAAACTCTGGGAACGAGGAATAGAGAAGCCACCATCGAAGATCAGGGTCAGAGTAAAAAAGGAAGAGGAAGAAGAAACAGCAACAGCCTATCTCGCTGAATAATATGATAAAAAAATTAGAAATTGAAGGAAATCCATTTATAGGTGCATTTGGGATAACAAATGAAAAAATAACATTTTTATCTACAGGTTTTACAGAAAAAAAGAAGAAAATTGTGAAAGATACTCTGAATACAGAAATTTTTTCGATAACGATAGCAAGAACAAATATAATAGGCATTCTTGGTGCAGGAAACTCTAATGGTCTGTTACTTCCGTACAATGTTGAGGAGTATGAACTCAGAAAATTAAAAGATCTTGATATAAAAATAGAAGTTCTAAAGGCAAAGTTCACAGCTCTTGGAAATATGATACTCTGTAACGATAAAGGTGCGATTGTAAGTTCCAGACTCAAAAAAGAAGCTTCTAAGATAGAGGATGCACTTGGTGTTGAGGTGTATGTATCTGATCCCCTCAACTTTGGAAGTATGGGTTTATGCACAAATAACGGATGTCTCGTACACCCATCTCTATCAGATAAAATAGATGAACTGGAAAAAGCTTTAAAGGTAGAGGTAGATACAGGAAGTGCAAATAGAGGATTTTACTATCTCGGCCTCTGTGCCCTGGCAAATACAAAAGGAGCAGTTGTAGGAGAGATGAGTACAGGTCCTGAGATAAACAAGATCGAGGATATAATGTTTTAGGAGGGATAAGATGAAAAGTTTTGAAGTGCATGGAACGTTTAGGATGGGGGACAGAATGCAGAAATTCACAAAGATAATTAATGGAATGAATGAAAAAAGTGTTATAGAAAAACTGTACTGTGATTTAGGGAGTAGACATAGAGTAAAAAGGAATAACATAAAAATCATTAAGATAGAGGAGATTAAAAATGGAAAAAAATGAGTTATTGATGAAGTTTGCATATCTGAAGGAACAGGGAGAGATTTTGATGAGAAACATAGCAATGATGGAAGATAGATTGAGAGAAACTTTAATAGCCAGAAATACACTTGAAGAATTGAAAAAGATAGATAAAGGAGAGTTACTGGTGCCAATAGGCGGAGGATGTTATATTGAAGCAGATATAAAGAAATTGAATAAGATCACGATAAATGTAGGGGCAGGAATAGCAAAAGAAGTTTCCATAGAGGAATCCATATCAAAATTAGATGAGAACACTGATAATATCAAAAAAGTCATCTCAAATGCAAGAGAAAATCTCTCAAAAATTGAGAAGGAGCTTGCAGCCATAGATCAGGAACTGAGAAAACAACAGTGAGAAAATGTTCAATTCTCTGAAAGGTAAACTGGATTCGTTCTTTCAGGATCTGAACAGAAAAACTATTACGGAAAAGGATATAGATTCGATTCTTTCCGATTTAGAGCTGATTCTCCTTCAAAATGATGTTTCTTTGAAAGTTACTGAAGAGATAAAAGAAATCCTGAAGAAAAAGATCTCAGGAAAAAAGATAAATCTTCTTGAAAATAAAAGAGCATTTATAAAAAATGCTCTAAAAGAAGCTATAAGAGAGATACTCAGTTCAGAGAAAATAGATCTGATCGAGAGAATAAAGGCAAAAAAACCATTTGTGATAATGTTTGTTGGATTTAATGGTACAGGGAAAACAACAACAATAGCAAAGCTCGGGAACATACTGAAAAAAAAGGGATTTTCTGTTGTATTCTCAGCATCGGATACATTCAGAGCAGGGTCTATAGAACAGTTAGAAAAGCATGCTCAGAACGTTGGTATAAGGGTGATAAAGCACAGATATGGGGGAGATCCTGCAGCTGTAGCATTTGACGCAATAGAACATGCAAAAGCGAGGAATATAGATGTGGTAATGATAGATACAGCGGGAAGATCAGAGATGAATAAAAATCTCATAGAGGAGGTAAAAAAAGTAAAAAGAATTGCAAAACCCGATCTGACAATTTTTGTTGCCGACGCTCTTGCAGGAAACTCCATAGTTGAGCAGGCTGAGAAGTTCAGCGATGTGGGAATAGACTGTTCTGTTCTGACAAAGATAGATGCAGATGCAAGAGGAGGAGGTGCTCTCTCAATCATATTTGTTACGGGAAAACCAGTCCTGTATGTGGGTACAGGTCAGGGATATGATGACCTGAAGGAGTTTGATCCTGAGCTGATCCTTAAAAATATATTTTAACTGTAAAGTCAATCCTATTTTACTCTGAAGTTTGAAAAACTTTAAATAGATTGACTGTAATATTTAGATTATGCATGTACCAAAAGGGTGGCTCAGAAAAAAAATTGAAGAAAAGAATTTTCGTCTGAGTATAGATACCTTAAAGGAGAAACAACTTGGGATCGATAGAAGTTTTTCTGGTTATGTGAGGATATTCGGTACAACATCTCAGAATACCCATGATGATTATTATTTACTTATCGAAAATGGAAAGATCATTGGAGCTGAAAAAGTAGAGATAGAAAAAAATATAAGAACTCTCAGAGAGGAATCCCTTGAAAAGATGGAGTGTACATATGTGGAATGTGAGATTCAAGTGGTGAAACTGGAGAGATCTGAGATGGAGATAGCAAAGGAAATAAACGAAAACTGCCTTCTGGAGAACAAAATAGAGTTTAAGAGCGAATTGAATAGAAAAGAACTTCTTAAAAAAATGAATATAGACAATATAGATGTGGAGCATCTTCTCTACAAATTCGAAAAGAGAAAAGAACAGCTCTGATCATTTTCTGAATTTCGGCACAGCATCTCTGAGAGGATCAAAGTTCTCCCAGTCTTTCACAACTCTGCATATCATTGAAACCTTGGAATGAAGAGAGGAGGGAAGTCTCAGTATCCTTTTTGTATCTATTGTTACCTTTCCGTCTACAAGTTCCCTGTTTATCTCTGCAACACTCTCCAAAATCCTTTTTTTTGTGTTTTTTCTGACGAAGTCGAGAAAATCGACTCTTCTATTCAGCATTCTATTTATTATCTCCTCTCTATTTTCTATAAGTTCTTTGCTTCTCATATTTTTCATTCTTGAAAATGTGAATGCAAACATTTTTCTGAAAACTTCAGGATATCCATGTTTCATAAAAAGATCCTCAGGTACACGTGAAGCTGTTACATAATCAAATATTTTGCTTCTGTCCTCTATATAAAGAGCTTCTTCATCCAGAACTCTTACATGATAACCCCTTCCTGAATAGATGAGGAATATATTTTTCAGATCAAAGTTCGATCTCAATGTATCTATGATAGTCAAAGCCAGTTCTTTTGCATCTTCCAGACATATTTCACAGATATTCCCTGGGGTGCAGTCACATCTTCTCACTTTAAGATCTTTTGCATCTATATCAAAAACTATCTCAGCTTTCATCCACCCTTCCCTTTTTTCTGGCTTCTCATAGTATGATATGGAGGAGTAAGCTGCATAGGGTGCCTTTATCTTCATAAATCTTTCGAATTCTCTTACAGAATTGAAAGTCTCATATCTGTCCTTAGGACCGTTTCCATCATGATCAAACCCAAATTCTCTTTGTTTTAAAGAATCAATGAGAAAAGGAGGAAGATCCTTTATCTTCCATTCTTTCTTATAATACAGATGTCTTTCTTCCAGTGTTGCTTCCTTAAACTCCATGGTAGAACTTCTTCATCAGAGGATAAAAACCTTTTCAGCTCAGCATCTGTAATATATTGTTGCGGGACATCCCAAACACTTTTTCTCTTTGTATCTCAAACACTCTGAACATTTTCTTCCACAAGGAGCTTTTTTACTGTTTGATTTTCCAAAGATCGAGGATTGAACATATTCTGGATATACAAGTTCCCCTATCTCCACCTCACTCCTTCTTATACGCTCCAGTGTGCGTATGGAACAGCTTCCTTTTATGCTTTCCTCCACATCTTTATTTTCAGCAATCATTCCGATAAGAGTGTTGTATTCCCCTGTGGTTTTTAGAATAAAAAGAATTCTCGGACAATTCTTAAATTTTTCTATAATTTCTTTCTGCTTTTCATAATTCTGCGTTTCTATTGAGACCAGAATTACCCTGAATTTTAGATCCTCCAGATTTATAACAGGGGATACTTTGATAACATCATAAAGTTTATCCAGTCTTTTTTTCACACCAACATGAGACATTCCAATTTTTTCTCCCAGATCTGTGAGGGATATTCTTCCATTCTCTTTTAGTATACTGAGAATTTTTCTATCGATCTCATCAAGTTTCATAGTTAGAATTTGTAAGAGAATATTAAAAATATTTTGATCTGTGTTACAATTTGAAACGAAATATTTTTATAGGAGGAACATATTGAAACTTCTATGTCGTATCAAAAGGTGATAAAATGCTAAGAGACATCAACTGCAAATGTGATGTTATAAAAAATTTTACGCCTTCGTGGTTTGCCTCGGTAATGGGTACTGGAATTCTGGCAATGACCAGCTTATTTTATTCACAGTATATCCCATTTTTAAAA
>JAGGSA010000105.1 GCA_021159325.1 Methanomicrobia archaeon
TTCCTATATCCCAACATACTCTGAACTTGTATGTCGTACAGGTTCGGGGAAGGAGGATGGATGGAATGAAGTAAACAACAATGGAAACGAGACGGTAACATATTACCATCAGGATCATCTGCTCTCCACAAGATTCCTCACAGATCAAAACGGAAACAAGGTCGAAGAAGAAGAATATGAGGAGTTCGGCTCTGATATTAACAACGTCTCAGAAAAATATAAATACACACAAAAAGAAATTGAGATGAGATCTCTGATTTCCATTACCAAAATCTTTTTAAATGCCTCTCACATATGCGGAGTTATCACATATGAGGGTATGATATTATGAACAAAGCTATAGAGGTCAGGGATCTCATAAAGGATTTTGGGAAGATAAGGGCGGTCGATGGAGTGTCATTCGGAGTGTCAGAAGGAGAGATATTTGGATTGATAGGACCAAATGGAGCTGGAAAAACAACTATTTTGAGGATAATCTCGACATTATTACAGGTTACTTCAGGTGAAGTAAAGGTTTTCAATTATGATGTCAGAAAAGATGCCTCTGAGATCAGAAAAATGATAAGCTATCTTCCTGAGGATGCAGGAGCATACAAAAATCTTACAGGCAGAGGTTACCTGAGATTTATCGCAAATTTTTTTGGAAATGGAAAAAAAGTTGATGAGATTGTTGATAAAGGTATAAAGATAGCGGATCTTGGAGAGAGGATCGACGACAAGGTCAGTACATACAGTAAAGGAATGATGAGAAGGCTTTTAGTTGGAAGAGCACTTATGATAGATCCCAAACTTGCCATTCTCGATGAGCCCACATCAGGTCTTGATGTGATAAATGCTCAGGAGATAAGGAACATAATAAAAAGTACTGTGAAAAGAGGGACTACCGTTCTTCTATCCTCTCATAACATGCTGGAAGTGGAGTTTCTATGCAGTAATATAGCTCTGATAAATGAGGGGAAGATAGTGGAGGAGGGAAGACCCTCTGAACTAAAGGAAAAATACGATGCAGATAACATTGAAGATGTTTTCACAGAGGTGATAAAATGAGCGGTCTTACGAATATAATAATCAAAGAGATAAGAGAACTGCTCACCCCCTCCACAATAATTCCCATAATTGTAATGGCATTTATATTCGGCTCTATGGGTAATATGATGGGAGGAATACAGGAAGAAGTAAAAGAAAAGCCTGTCATAGGAATTATAAATGAAGATACAGGAGATATTTCAAAAATAGTTACAGAAATCATGAATAAAAATGCAAAAGTTGTGTATCAGGGAAAAGACATAAATGAGGGATTGGAAAAGATAAAAAGTGAAAAAAAAGGCACGGCCCTTCTGATAATACCAGAGAACTTCACCAACAATATATACAGCGATAAGCCAGGAGAGATAGAGGTGTACTGGATAATGAGAGGAGCAGGAATAATGGATTCTATCTCTTCCAGCGTTGTTGATGCTCTCATTCAATCCGTTAACATGGAGATATCAAAAACTCTGATAGAGAATAACAAGTATTCAGACGTCATTTTAACTCCGACTGTAAAGAAGGAAACAACAATCTTCAAAGACAAAGAAATGAAAGGAGTATCTCCAGGAATGATAAGCGGGATTTTATCATCACAATCGACGATGATACCGATTATAATGATGATGATCATAATGATGGCAGGAGGTACTGTGATCTCCTCAATGGGAATGGAAAAGGAAAACAAAACTTTGGAAACATTACTTACACTTCCTGTAAAGAGGAGCTCAATAGTACTCGGAAAGATAGCTGGAAGTGCCATCGTTGGATTACTTATGGCTATTATATATATGATGGGTCTTGGATACTACATGAACTCTCTAAGTATGTCTTCAGAGATGAATCTTGCAGATCTTGGACTGAGTCTCGGAGTGAAAGATTATTTTTTAGTGGGTCTCTCTGTCTTCATAACACTTTTAGCAGCATTATCCCTCTGCATGATCCTGGGAACATTTGCTGAAAATTACAAGAGTGCTCAGACGCTCAACCTTCCAATAGTCCTTCTTGCTGTTTTTCCCATGTTCCTGACGATGTTCAAAGACTTTGATACATTACCGTTAATGTTGAAGATAGTTGTCTTTGTAATACCTTTTTCCCATCCAATGATGGCAATGAGAAACCTCATGTTCGGTAATTATGTTCTAGTTCTGAGTGGAATTGTTTATGTGGTGATCTTTTCAGTGATAATGATGTGGATAATTGTGAGAATATTCAGCACAGAAAGAGTACTGACAGCAAAAATATCCCTATCCAAGTTCAGAAGAAGATAGCATGATTATCATTAAAGCATATGGAGATCCGAATATAAGAGCTACACACAAAACTACCATAGAAATAACAAAGGACGATCATTTAACAGAAAGGGGAGATTGTATCCTGGGGATCAGGGCGGATAGAGGATTGAAGGATATAAAAAATTTTTTAGACTCACACAAAGGTAAAAAACTTATAGTGGAGTTTACAGTTGATGATCTTTCTGATAGAGTAACAGGGTATCTTGATCCAAGGTTAAGTTTCTTAGATGAAAGAGACATTGTTATACGGAAAAGCTCCTACATCTGTAAAAGAACTTTGATGATAAATGCAGATAAATCTGCAGCTGAGATAGACAGGAGTATCGTGAGAAAACTCAGAGAGGGGAAAGAACTGATTGTAAGAATAAATTCTGTTTGACTATTTTTCTCGCCAGACCCTTATATTGGAAGGGGTCACTAAGATCCTTGAGTCTCCTATTCCTACTATGTCCCCTCCAATGCCCTTACATATACCCTTCAGCTGTTCCACGAGTCTTCTGAGTTCTCCTGGATCTCTTTCAGCTAAGGGAGTTACATTTCCGAGAACAATATTTCCATCATTCAGCTCCTTCGTGATCTTCTGCACATCGGACTCACTTCTTATCATCATTGGTTTCACATATGTGATACCGAACTCCAGGAAATCCTTTCCTGTGAGAATATCTTCCTCATATTCTATTCCTTCCACTCCTCTTATCTCCTCTGCTTTCCTTTCTTCTTTTTTCTCTATTTTTCTCAGTTTTCTATCACCAAAAATTTCACTTAATCTTGGCATAATATTACCTCCTCTGGTATATTATTATCAAAACCAGAAATACAATCACTACATAGAATATAATATTTGTTTTTGAGAATATACCTCCTGTACCTCCAGTAAAAATAGGTTTCCCTGGTGATTCCTGAGGTGTTTTTCCCTGTTTTATACTACTGAGAGCTTCTTCACAGATATCAGACATTATGCAGTAGCTGGCTTTATCATAGTACTCCTTTGCTTTGGTATAATACTCCTTTGCCTTCTCTCCATCTCCGGAAAAATAATAGTGCTGAGCCAGTTCAAAATTTTCGTTTCCCTGAATTTCAAATATCTTCTTTTCAATTTTTAAAGCCATATTGGAATTTCCAGCTTCTTCGTACATTTTTTTTGCATTTATATAAAACTCCTTTGCTTTTGAGTAATTGCAGCTTTCAAAATTCTCTTCACCTTTCGCATAAAGAGAATATGCCTCATTTCTGACCTCAATGGTAACATTTTCTTCAACAAAAAACTCCTTGTTGTATCTGTCATGATATTTTGCCTGAATGGTAATCTTGTATATTCCCACTCCTATATCGTTGAGATACACTTTATATTTTCCTGAGATCTCCTGTCCTCCTGAAATTTCATTTATTTTCTCTGGGGTTTCACTTTCGTAGTCAAAATACAGATTGTCTGAAAATATTGAAAATGAAACATTATATACAGATATCGTACCCGAGTTTTTCAGTTTGAATGGCACATCAAGAACTGTCGTAATCACACCACAGTCCTCAGCCTGTATTAAAAACGATTTTATATCAAGGGTGAGGAGAACAGATGGAGTTGTTCTGAATATGTCTATATACGCATATTTTGGAGGGTCTGTGACAAATGGAACACATCCCTCCTCACATCTACCTTCTTCAACATTCAGTACTATTGGGATCTCAAGCTTCATTGCAGGTATAGACTCACTTATTTTTATCTTAAGTGTCACCGTTTCCTCATCATTTACCTCCATGAGATGGGGAAGTTTCTGTTTCTCTACGATGATCTCTAAATACTTGAGTACATCTTCGGGGATAAGAAGCGTATCTATATAAACCTCGCCATCATACATCCTAGTTCCTATGGTGTTTTTAACTGTAACTTTGATCGTGACAACCTGACCAGGGAGAGCTGTGGGAGGGGCATCTATCATCATCATTGGAGGCTTGGGAAGCCCCTGCTGTGCTTCATATCTCTGTGTTGAGCTCAATAATATGAAAATCAGGAAAATTATCATATATTTTTTCTTCATAAAAAGTAAAGTGTTCTGGAAAGTATATAAATTTTTTGGCTATTAGGATCTTTTACGTCCCAGAATTGAAAAGGTATAAAAAAGATAATACCATAAACTTTACAGTAGACCATGATCTACAGGAGGAACAAGCATGGAAAATATTCTTGTAACAGGAGCCACTGGTCAAATAGGCTCAGAATTGACAGTTGAACTACGAAAAAAATACGATAGTGAAAAGGTTATCGCCGCTGGACATAAAAGGAAACCCAGCGAAAAATTGCTCAGTACAGGACCCTTTGAGTATGTGGATGTCACTCAAAAAGACAGCATAGAGAAAGTTGTTCGGGAGTACAATATAGATACGATCTATCATTTAGCTGCTATTCTATCTGCTGTGGGAGAACAGAATCCCCAGCTTGCATTCAATGTTAATATCCTTGGGGACTACAATGTCCTTGAAGTTGGAAGAAAATATAAACTTGAACGCATTATCATACCAAGCTCTATAGCTGTCTTCGGTCCAGAAACACCAAAAGATAATACGCCAAACGAAACAGTTCTTCGACCAACAACGATGTATGGAATCACAAAGGTTACAGGCGAATTACTTGGAAATTACTACTTCTACAAATATGGACTTGATGTTAGGGGAGTAAGATTTCCAGGGATCATCAGCAGTGAGACATTGCCCGGTGGAGGTACAACAGATTATGCTGTGGAAATATATTATGAGGCAATAAAACATAAGAGGTATACATGCTTCGTACGTGAGGATACGGTGCTTCCAATGATGTACATGCCAGATGCCATCAAGGCTCTTATCACCTTAGCGGAGGCAGATATCTCAAGACTGAAGCATCACTGCGATTTTAATGTTGGTGCAATGAGTTTCTCTGCTGGAGAGCTTGCGGAATCGATCAGAAAGCACATACCTGAGTTTGTCTGTGAATACAAGCCGGATTACAGACAAAAAATTGCGGATTCATGGCCAAGATCCATAGATGACTCAGCAGCAAGAGAGGAGTGGGGATGGAAACCAGATTATGATCTTGAGGCAATGACAGAGGACATGCTGAATAAGTTATCGAAGAAGCTTAAATGAGTAATGAAAATCTGTATAGGATAACACAAAATCTTTAAAGTTCTCATGAGTATATGAGAACATGAAAAGGATCATAATCGATAAAGAGATCTTTGATGTTTTTCCAGATTTCAGGAGAGGTATTATTATTGCTAAGAATGTTGAGAACTCTTCTAAGAATAAGAGAATAGAAGATATTTTAAATAGTGAAATAAAAAACAGGGAAGATCTGGGAATTGATCATGAATTTGTTAGAAAATGGGACATTGCACATAGAAAATTCGGATCCAATCCCAACAAGTTCCCTCCCTCGATAAAATCTTTATTAAAAAGGATCAAAAAAGGAGGATTTCCATTCATAAACTCAGTGGTGGCATTATTCAATTATATATCTCTGAAATATATTCTTCCCTGTGGAGGAGATGATATCGACAGAGTTGAAGGAAATCTGCGCCTTGGCTTTGCAAAGGGCAATGAAACATTTATTCCTCTTGGGGGTAGAGAAAAGGAAAATCCAAAGGAGAACGAGGTAATATACTATGATGATAAGACTCTGAATGTAATGTGCAGGAGATGGAACTGGAGAAACGGAGAACTCACAAAGATCACTGAGAAAACAAAGAATATTGTTATAAACATAGATGCTATTGATGATATTCCTCAGAAAACTGTAGAACAGGCGAGAGATGAGCTGTCCATGCTGCTTATTGAGGAATGTAATGCAGAGGTGAGCTGTGATCTGCTCAATAAAGAAAAAAGAGAGATTGAGATAAAGCTCTGAGTA
>JAGGSA010000045.1 GCA_021159325.1 Methanomicrobia archaeon
ATATATAATAATCTGATATCATCACAGAAGAAACCAATTTTTATATTTCACATACCACAACTCTTTTTATCTCTCCTGAGAAGATCCTTTATGGAGACCTGCGTCATAAGGGTGGATCGAGAAAATCCGGATATTGAAAAGATTAAGATAGCGGCAGAAATAATAAAAAATGGAGGACTTGTGGCATTTCCTACAGAAACAGTTTACGGTCTCGGAGCCAATACACTGAATGGTGAAGCGGTGATGAAGATATTTAAGGTAAAAAACAGGCCTCCAGACAATCCTCTGATAAATCATATAGACAGTAAAGAATGGTTATATAAATTAGCTGAAGAAGTTCCTGAGGAAGCTATTACATTAGCAGATGCCTTCTGGCCAGGTCCTTTAACAATGATATTTAAAAAGAAGGATATTGTGCCTGATGTGGTGACAGGGGGATTGAAAACTACCTCCATGAGAATGCCTGATAACAAGATAGCTCTGAATTTGATAAAATATTCTGAATGTCCTATAGCAGCTCCATCCGCTAATTTATCCGGAAAACCATCACCTACCACAGCAGAACACGTTATTCACGACCTCTACGGGAAAATAGATTGTATAATAGATGGAGGAAAAACAGATATAGGTGTAGAATCAACTGTCATTGATCTCACTGTAGATCCTCCCCTTCTTTTAAGGCCTGGAGGAGTAACATATGAGATGCTGAAGGATTTTATAGAGATAAAAATACATCCCGCTGCAGAAGCGATGATAAAGTTTAAAGGAAAGCCAGAATCACCTGGAATGAAGTATAGACACTATGCTCCGAAGGCTGATATGATACTTGTGGAGGGGGAGATAAATAAAATGATAAAGAAGATTCAGGAGATATATGAAGAAAATAAAGGAAAAAAAATAGGGATAATAGCTACAGAGGAAACAAAGAAATTTTACACAGGAAATATAAAAATAATAGGAAGCAGAAGAAATATGAGAACTGTAGCAACAAATCTTTTCAAAATCCTGCGTGAGTTTGACAGAGAGGGGATGGATCTGATTATATCTGAAGGTTTTTCCACAGAGGGGATAGGTTTAGCAGTTATGAATAGATTGAGGAAGGCAGCAAAAACGGTGATAAAAGCATGAGTCTTGCAAAAGAGATAACAAAGGCAGTTAATTTATTAAAAAAACATAAAAATGATGAGATAAAGATAATATCACATTTAGATGCAGATGGAATAAGCTCTGCAGGAATAATATCAAAAACATTGGATAGAGAAGGTATAGAGAATAAAGTCAGTATCGTGAAACTGAATAAGATTCTGGAGAAGATCGATAGTTCAGAGCTGACTATTTTTACAGATCTTGGATCAGGACAGCTTCCCCGTATAAAAAAGGTAATGGAAAAGGATTATATAGTCATAGATCATCATATACCACAGGGAGAATGTGAGTATCATATAAATCCAAATCTTTTTGGTATTGATGGCGGGAAAGAGATAAGTGGAGCTGGATTGAGTTATCTGTTCTCAAGAAACTTTGGGAACTTTGATCTGGTGGATCTTGCGATAGTAGGAGCTGTAGGTGATATGCAGAACTTCTGGGGGAGACTGGAGGGATTGAACAGGGTAATTTTAAAGGAAGGTATCAAAAAGAAGAGAGTTGAAGTTGATACCAATCTGCTTCTTTATGGAAGAGAAACAAGGCCCGTATACAAGGCTTTGCAGTATTTTTCAGATCCCTACATACCTGGCATTACAGGAGAAGAATCATCTTCAATAGCCTTACTTCAAAGGCTTGAGATTCCTTTAAAAGAAAATGACAGATGGAGAACTCTCTCAGATCTCAGCTTTGAGGAGAGACAGAGATTGGCTACTGAGATAATATCAAAATCTGCCTCTTCAGTTCCAAAAGAGCTTGTAAAGTTTCTTCCAAAGTTAGTGATCGGAGAAACATATACCCTTCTGAACGAAGAGAGAGGAACACCTCTGAGAGATGCAGGTGAGTACTCCACATGTTTGAACGCTGCGGGAAGAAATGACGAAGCTGAGATAGGTCTTGAGGTTGCAAAGGGAAATAGAGGCGTATATTATGATGTCCTCATGGGTATTCTGAGAAAACACAGAACACTGATAGCAAAGAGTATTGAAAATGTAGATGAGATAGTCCAGAGAGAGTATATCCAGTGTTTTGAAGCAGATATAAATGAAAATTTAATAGGCACAATTGCAGGCATGCTTCTCGGTATAAGTGGGGATCCATACAAGCCAATCGTTGGGATAGCAAACTCGGAAGAATCATTGAAAATATCTGTCAGATGCTCAAAAGTTCTCATTTTAAAAGGAATAAACCTTGCAAAAGCTGTAATAAAAGCGTCAGAAGAAGTGGGAGGTGAGGGAGGGGGACATGCCCCTGCGTGTGGAGCTTATATACCAAAAGATAAACTCAATGAGTTTCTTGATATCTTTGAGAGGGAGATAAAAAAGCAGTTAGAGACATAGGATATCAAAAATTATAGAAGGTATATAATGGCTCAGAAAGCTTGGTAGTATGGATTCCGTCTTATAATCCATATATCCTAAAACAATGCCAGCTATAAAGGAGTAGTATACTTCGAGAGGAGGTTTTCCTATATGTAAGATACCATAGGGAATCGTCTGTACTATTATAGCATAGATACCTATCTTTTCTTTTAATTCAAACATCAAAAATCCTCTAAAGAAGAACTCTGTTGATAACATTACTACTCCTATAAATAATTCATTTTTTGCAAATGAGAAAATGGAATCTGAGTAAAAAAGGGGATAATAACTCTTAAACTCCTCAAGAGTTGAGCCATAGATCATTATGGGGAGAGATATCATAAGGATCAAAAAGAAATAAAATAGAGATTTTCTATAGTTCCTAAAATTCAATCCATAATCCCCTGGATTTTTCTTAAAAAGATATAAAATCAGGATGGGGATTGTAAAATAGAAGATACCAAGTTTCAATGCCCAGAAAAAGACTGAAGATACCGGAATCATTCTGCAGATGAAGATTATTATAAAACTCAATATTATTATTAACATGATCACACCAGGGGTATATACTCCATCCTTTTTCTCTCATATGTGGGATACTCCTTCACTATCCCTGCTTTTACCTTTCTTTTTTTGAGTATATCAACTATCTCTGACAGCGCAAACCAGTGAATATAGATCTTATTTCTGAAATAATCCTTTTCCATTATATCTTCTGAGATCTCCACATTTTCCAAAATGAAGTTATATACAGAGTCTATATTCTCAAAACAATCTATCACTCCCCTAACTATAAGGCAATCCTCTATTTCCTCATAGGATTTTTTTACATTTTTTGCTCTTCTCTTTAATCTCTCTCTTAACTGTACTGAATCTTTAAAAGTGGAGGAACAGTAATGAATTATCAGATCTGAATCTTTATATTTCTCAATTATTCCTAATGCTATCTCTTCACTCCCTTTGACAGCAGAATTTTCTTTGAATTTAAATCCTCTTTTTCTTAACTCTTCAATATTTGTCTCAGAATATTCCAATTCATTGAGATTTAAAAACTTTGCACCTATATCTTCAAGATATTTTACAAATCTTTCAATATAATCTTTGTCTATAGCTGGAATCTCGGCACCAACATCAAAATCATAATTTAAAGCCTTTTCTATTATGCTCCAGTCCTTCTGAGGATGAAATCTTATCTCATCAATATAGTTCTCAAGTTCTTCAAAAGTCTCATCTGTGCAGAGAGTTCCTGATGTATATAGATGGATGTGGTGGTTGTGAAACTCGTTTTTCAGTAGAGATGCATAATGTATTGTTCTATCCAATTTGAGTATGGGATCTCCTCCTGTGATTCCCGTACCTTCAGCATCCATTAAATGCGCTTCTTCGATCACATCATGATCGCTGAATACTTCCCTCTCATTAGCGTAAACTACATCTTTATTCCTCCTCTTTTCAGATAATGGACAGTAATAACATGAATCTGTACATAATCCTGTAACAAAGAGTACAAGTTTTCCTCCTCTCTCGCAGATTTTACATCCTTCAGGCAACATTATTCTATTCATCCTAAAAAATAAAAAAATTAAAATAGCGGCGCAAAAATAATCGCCACTATGGACATCAATTTTATTAAAATGTTTAAAGATGGTCCTGATGTATCTTTGAAAGGATCTCCTACTGTATCTCCAACTACAGAAGCTTTATGTGCGTCACTGCCCTTTCCTCCAAAGTTTCCAAGTTCAATGTACTTTTTGGCATTATCCATTGCTCCTCCTGCATTTGCCATGAATACCGCAAGTAAAAATCCTGTCACTACAGCTCCTGCGAGTAATCCGCCAAGAGCCTCAGGTCCAAGGAGGAAGCCCACAACTACAGGCACAATTACAGCCAATGCCCCTGGGAGTATCATCTCTCTCAGTGCTGCATCGGTAGAGATTGCTATACATTTTTCATAATCTGGTTTAGCTGTTCCCTCCATTAATCCTTTTATTTCTTTGAACTGTCTTCTTACCTCATTTACCATTTTATACCCTGTTTTTCCAACTGCACTCATTGTAAACGCTGAAAACAGGAAGGGCAAAAGTCCTCCTATGAAAAGACCTGCTATAACATAGGGATCAGTTATCTTCATCTCTGTACTCTCTGATATTTTTGAGGTGTACGCTGAAAATAATGCTAAAGCAGTTAAAGCTGCAGAACCTATTGCAAACCCTTTTCCCATCGCTGCGGTGGTATTTCCAACAGCATCCAATGCCTCTGTTCTCCTTCTCACCTCCTCTCCAAGTCCTGCCATCTCGGATATACCGGCAGCATTATCGGCTACGGGACCGTATGTATCTGTGGCAAGTGTGATCCCCAGTGTGGAGAGCATTCCAACAGCAGCTATGGATATACCATAAAGTCCTGCAAAGTGATATGCAGCTATTATTGCAGCTGAAACAGCTACAATAGGTATCATTGTGGAGAGCATTCCTACTGCTATTCCCTCTATCACAACAGTAGCAGCTCCTGTCTTTGCAGCTTCAGCTATTCCCTTTGTGGGACTGTAGCTATGGGATGTATAGTACTCTGTCACTAAACCTATGATTATACCCACAATCAATCCTGAGAGCATTGCATAAAATATCTCCATTGCATGCGTTGTATAGTAGATCACCACACCCGAAAAAATAGCGGTGAGAATAGAAGCAGAGAAGATTCCGTTGTTGAGGGCAGTATGCAGTTTTTCTTCACTGCCGCCTCTAACAAAGAAAGTTCCTATGATCGAGCATAGAATCCCTATTCCCGCTATAAGCATCGGTAAAACGACTAAATCATTGCTCAGATACTTTCCACCGATCGTCAGTCCAACAGCACCAATAGCCATTGCAGCTATGATTGAATCCACATAACTCTCAAAGAGATCAGCACCCATTCCTGCAACGTCTCCGACGTTGTCTCCAACGTTATCCGCTATGACAGCAGGGTTTCTCGGATCATCTTCAGGTATTCCTGCCTCTACCTTTCCGACAAGATCAGCTCCTACATCTGCTCCCTTAGTATATATCCCTCCTCCAACTCTTGCGAAAAGAGCTATTGAAGAGGCTCCAAATCCAAATCCATAAATCACATTCGGGTCTCCAAGAATTATGTAAAGAGTCGAGACCCCCAGTAATCCAAGACTCACGACACTGAGGCCCATGACGGCTCCACTTGAGAATGCCAGTTTTAATCCCTTGCTTATATCCTCCTTTGCAGCCTGAGCTGTCCTCGCATTGGAAGCTGTAGCTATTCTCATCCCTATATTTCCCGCCAAAGCTGAGAATATAGCTCCAAGGACAAAAGTACCTGCTGTTTTTGGATCTATAGCCAGAGCCAGAACTGCACCCACTATTATAACAAAGAAAACAAGCACCCTGTACTCTTTGTTCAAAAAAGTCATTGCACCTTTGTGAATCGCATCGGAGATCTCTTTCATTTTTTCAGTACCTCTATCATACCTGTGTACCTTCCTAACAAAATATCCAGCAAATATAAGCCCTATGAGACTTATCACTGGAGCCAATATCAGCAGTTTATCCATGATATCATCTCCTTAT
Source organism: Methanomicrobia archaeon (assembly GCA_021159325.1). Taxonomy (GTDB): domain Archaea; phylum Methanobacteriota_B; class Thermococci; order Methanofastidiosales; family B48-G16; genus B48-G16. Next base: position 6,083 of record JAGGSA010000045.1, read on the forward strand.
TACTGACTATTACCCCTTCTTTTGACCACTTTAAAAACCTTTCTTATTAAAAAATTAAATGTAGAGTATGGAAATTATTTCGCCAAGATCTAACTCCTGGCATGACTAAACTCAACAAC
>JAGGSA010000082.1 GCA_021159325.1 Methanomicrobia archaeon
GATAAAATGTATCATAGACTCTGTTTTTTCGTAACTTTCTCTCGGATTTTTCAATATTAGTTTATTATTTTCTATTAAAGGTACAAATATATTTCCAGCATCTCTAAAAAGCATGGCCTGTCTTTTTGACATGCTCCCACAGTAAACGATTATCTTCTCGATGTTGAAAAAGGATAAAAGGTTAGCCATTATTCCAGCCTGGCCACCCATTCTCTCTTCATCGTAATTAAAGTTTAAAAGTTTCTTATATAACTCTTTATTTATCTGAACTTCAAAACCTTTTCCAAGTTCCATTGAATAGAACAATCCTGAGAAGAAATCTTCCATAGTTTCAAGCTTATCTTTCAAATAGTATTTCTCAATTTGTTTTTTTTCAATAAAATCCTGAGTCACATACTTTACCAGGTCTATATTTATGTTGTATCCTAAAAGAACATTTTTTACAGAGTTTAGTTCTTTTATATGAGCTAAACTTTTTTTATACAACATCTCCCAACTCACATAAGTTCCTCCATCAATCTTAAATAATCAAGTATGTGTCTCGTTATCAAGAACTTATCTTTAACGGTCTTTCTTGCTTTTTCTCCAATCTCTTCAGCTTTTTCTTTATTTTTTAAGAGATATATTATTTTTTCTGCACATTCTCTTGTATCGTTAACTAAAAATCCATTTTTCCCATCTTCTATCTGTAAAGGTATGCCACCTACTTTAGTGGCAACGACGGGTTTTTCTTTCCACATTGCTTCTGTAACGGTAAGACCGAATCCTTCTCTTAAAGATTTCTGGACTACTATATCGGATGCTCTCTGAAATGCGTTTACTTCTATATCATCAAGATTCGTGAGAAGAATTATGTCCCTTTCATTCTTTGCATATTTTTTTATCTTTTTATAATAATACAAGCCCTCTGGATCATCGTTAGCCATGGAACCTATCAAAATCAGCTGCGAAGGAATTTTTTTCTTCACATATCTGTAAGCCTCTATAACTCCCATAGGATCCTTCCATGGATCAAATCTCGAAACCTGTGTTATGATAGGAATGTCCATGTCAATTTTATACTTGCTTAAGACATTTTCTATATCTTTCTCTTTTAGATTCCTGTTTTTTTCTGATAACGGATCTATTGAAGGAGCGATATAGAATCTTTTGCCATCGTATATATTATTTCCGAATTCTTTTATTGTAAATATGGAGGCATCATACTCTGAGATGTACGGTTTCAAAAACTCAACAAATTTTCTGTTGCTTTTAGATGTATCTATATGACACCTCCATACCCATTTTCCTCTCTCTTTGAATTTTATAACAGCCACTGGCTGAGGATCGTGTATTATAAATATATCATAATCACCAAGATCTGAATTCTTTTTATTCGTTTCCAAGTATATCTTTTTCATTTTTTCAGTTAAATCTACTTCCATTCCCTGAAGACCATTATGGATAGTTTTTGTTACCTCAAAAAAATCGTCTTCTGCATCCATTACCTTCCATTCTGCATCTATCCCTATATCTTTCATCAAAGGGACTAAACTATGAAGCATCTCAGCAACTCCACCCCCAAACGAGGTAGAATTGAAATGTAGCACTTTTAAGCCTTTCATTCCCTTTGTTTTCTCTTTTATCTCTGAGATTTTCTCATTTCCAACTATATTTTTGTATTCATCGATACTTTTTCTTGCAACATTTACTCTCATAAGATCACTTATCCTTTAACAGCTCCTGCCATATACCCCGCTCTCAGGTACTTTTGCATTGCATATGTTATAATAATTACGGGTATTGCAGTGAGCGTCGCGTACGTAGCTGTTAAAAACCAGTTTCCTCTGTTTATATAGTAAAATACCTGCAATGGCAGAGTCCTTTTTGCCAGAGTTAGATATACAGCGTAGGTAAACTCTTCCCATGATCCTAACCATGCAAATATTGTCCCAACAGCTATACCCGGGGCTGCGAGTGGTATCACAATCCTTCTCAACGTACCCAGCCTGCTGCATCCATCGATGCTCGATGCCTCTTCTAATACCTTTGGGACTGTTTCAAACGTACCAACTAGGATCCATGTTACAAGAGGAAGAATTCTTATCATGTGTGCTATTACCAGTCCCAAGACAGAGTCGAGCAATCCCCATTTTATGAAGTTCACAGATATTGGTAAGGCTATCCCAACTTCGGGAAACATTCTTGTAAAAAATAAACCTAAAACTAATGGATATCTTACTTTTAAAGGAAGTCTTGAGATTGCATAAGATCCTGGAACAGCAATTGCTAAGGAAAATAATGCAGTAAGTGTTGCTACCTCCAAGCTTTTTATGAACGGTGCCCAGACTTCCTTTGTTGAAAATATCCATCTCCACCATTTTGCAGTTGTATTATGAATAAGGAAAGTAGGGTGTTGTGTGAAAATATCCTGGGGCTGGCTGATAGATATTTTGACCATAAAATAAACGGGAGATATCATTAAAATACCGAAAAAAATCACCAACAAAGTTAAAAATATCTTATATTTTTTCATCTAGTTACCTCCTCAGTTCCAACTGCTTTTAAATATACAGATATGGCTATTATAATCATTATCAATAATATTGTGGCTCCAGCAGCAGATGTATAGGGATTATTTCTCTCTACATACTCAAAATACGCATAGGATGACATTACTGGAACATGTCTTCCTGCCATTACCAGAGGCAGTTCGAATATTCTGAAAGCATCTATGCCTCTTATTACAAGAGCCATCGTGATATAAGGTTTCAATAAGGGTAGAGTTATATGTCTGAACCTATGCCATCTTCCCGCACCATCTACCTTGGCTGCTTCGTATAATTGTTTATCAATACTTTCCAATCCTGCGAGAAGGATAAGCATGACCAGAGGTGTTACCTTCCACATATCTGCAACCACTATTGTCATGAGAGGTTTTATAGTACCAACACGCCAGTCTATGGGTACCTCTATTAATCCTATCCTGTACAAAAGTTCATTCAAAAAACCTTGGGTACTGAATATGAACGCCATATTCGATGCAGACACTATAGTGGGTATACCTAATGGCAGAAGCATTACTGCTCTAAAAATACCTCTTCCAAAAAATTTCTCTGATAGTATCAACGCTAATATCATCCCAAATATCAGCTCCAAACTCAGCCCTACTCCCGTTATGAAGATAGTATTAAAAAGAGCAGCTTTAAAATAATGATGATGGACTATATAACTGTAACTCGCAAGAGTGGGAAAGTTTCCACCAAATATACCTTCAAAACTCATCATTATAGCCTGTATAATCGGACCAATTGTAAACCCAAAAACAAACAGAGCTAAAGGCAAAATTAAAATTATTTCAAACTTATTTTTAGAGATCCTTTTTAAAAAAAAAGAAAAAGAAACGAAGGACATAACTCATCCTCCATAATTCTCCTTCACCTTTTCCATCTCATCGTGGTATTTGTCGAGAGTCTCTTTGACCGGTTTTCCATTGATTACTATCTCTTCGAATGCGTCGTTGAAGAGTTTATCGAACTCTGTCCAGTATGGAACGTTCTTTCTGAATATTCCGTACTTCATTGCTTCAAGTATAGATTCATAGTATGGTTTCATCCAGTCTTCTACCTTACCTGTGGCATCAGTTCTTATGGAAGGCCATGCAAGTTTTGAAGCGAGTATCTCCTGAACTTCCTTTGATTGCATGTACTCTATGAACTTCAGAGCGAGTTCCTTATGCGGTGATCCCTTTGGAATTCCCAGTACTTCTCCTCCTATAACGTGTGCTTCCCTTACAGGTCCTGAAAATCCGTGGTACGTCTTTACTTCGGTCTTACCGTAATCTTTCACGATTATGGGTACTCCAAATGGCCAGTTCTGAGCAAGATACGCTGACTCCTGAGCTATGTATGTATTTGTCGTATCCCATTTTGCTGTTTTCGAATCGGGAGAAAGGTAAGGCCATAGTTTTTGCAGGTATTCGAATGTTCTTATGCATCCCTCATCGTTGAACTCCAGCGGATCTCCACCCGCTGAGACTATGAACTCGTACATCTGACATGTTGTCGGTGCACCACCTGCACCTTTTAGCAGTACTCTTCCTACACCTTCTTTCTCTTTGAATGTCTTTGCTACATCTAAAAGTTCATCCCAGTTTGTCGGAGGACTCAGTCCATATTCTTTGAACTTTGCCTCATTGTAGTATGTTATCTGAACGTTTGGTCTGTAAGGCATGAAGTAGAGTTTTCCATTAAATCTTCCCGCCTCTATTAATGCATCGATAACTTCGTCAGGAATCATACTTTCATACGCAGATAGATCTTCCACAAGTCCTTTCTGGACAAGTATCGCTAACTGCATATTGTCCTGAGCAAATACATCTATCTCCATCTTTCCAGCTTTCACCATTGACTCCAGTTTTTTTGGTAGATCTCCAGCTGCTACTTCATAAGATTCTATTTTGCAGTTGTAATCTTCCTCAAACTTTGGGAAGATATCCTCTCTCATTACTTTCCATTCTTCTTCGGTGAGACTCATCGAGATCGAAAGAACAGTCTTTTCTGGTGCTGCTGTTGTTGGTGCAGGAGTTTCTTTTTCTCCAATGCATCCCAGAGCACTAACTACTAAGCAAAATATCAAGAAGAGAGACAATGGTTTTACCATCTTTTTGTCATCCATTTTTTTACCTCCTTTTATTTTTTGCCTCTTTGTTAGTATACTTTTTCAAAAAGTATACTATCAGAGGTAGTACTAATGGGATATTTAACTTTAAATAATTTTCGGTTTTTTACTTTTAGAGTCTATCATCCTTTTGTAGGATATAATGTAATTATCTCCATCTCTATATCTTCCTTAGTCGAGTCCCACCCTCCAACGGTAATTTGTTTGTCTTTCGTCTCCATGATAATTCTGTGAATGATACTGCTTTCTTCCACTCCCTTTATATCCCCTTCGATCTCTATAGGCGTGTTATCACCTGTCCTTTTACCAATGACTTTAGCTCTCACCTTGTACCCCTCTTTTTTCAGCTTTTTATATTCATGAATAGCAATAGCTATGTGGACAAAACTCTTTGAACGGACGTCCATTTCTTCTAAGATAGGTCTTGATGTCTTCCATATTGTGTTTAAGAAAAAATCGCTTAGAATATGTAGCAATTCTTTATTTTCTATTAAAATACCATATCTTTCGTCTATAACTCTCCCTTCCCCTTTTAAGAACTTATATGGACAGGCAAAACCCTGATCTCTATCTTTTAAAACTATGATCATGGCAGGGACTTCTCTGTCAAATATCCAGACATTCCTGAGATCGGGATATGTTTTGGCGTGATTATATAGTACCGTGGATATAAAGACATTTCTTTCTTCAGCTTTTTTTAGGTCACCTTTTATCTTCCCTATCAACTCTTCGGGTACGGCTAAAAGTAGTTCATATTCTGTTTCTCTAATCATCTGCCGTATCTTATTAATCATATTCTGGCTTCCATAGACTGTCCAGACAGGAGATTCATAACTGACATACTCTTTCTTATATAAATTTTGTAGTTGTTTTACAATGAGTTCTTGATCTTCTTGAATCCTTTTAAATACTGTTTCTGGGTCTATAGCACGAAATTTCCTTGGTCTTCCCTCTTTAATCTCGATGAAACCTTTTCTTTCTAAACCCATCATTGTATCGTAAATTCTTGGCTGGGGTATCCCCACAGACTCTATAACTTCTTTTGAAGAACATACGCCTTTTATCAATAATACCAGATACGCCTGAGATTCGTATCGTGTTAAACCAAACTTTGACATCTCTTTGATAATGTCTTCACTTATATTCATACATATTCCTCTCGCATTATATTTATAACTCTTCTTATTTTTATCTTTAAAAAATTTACTACTGAAAGTAGTTTTATAACCGCAAAGTTTATAAATTGGTAAGTCACTATATAGTTTAAGGTGAAAATATGATAACAGTATCGGTGATAAAAGCAGATGTTGGAGGAGTACC